>JBBRMF010000114.1:0-15357 GCA_038230975.1 Tepidisphaerales bacterium | reverse complement strand
TGATTCGTAACGTGCGGAGTTTGGCATCAATCTGTTCGTCGATGTAATTATTGGACTCGGTTGGCTTCCAGACGAAATTTGGTCGCGCGGGAACGAATGCAAGACGAACCGGTTGCTGGATCTGCAAGTAGCGGGCAACCACGGTCATCTCGCCCATTCGCAGGCGCTGAACCAAACCATTCTGGGAAATTTTGGCTAAGTCCGTCGATTGCTCGTAGACGGTTAGGTTTGAAACATCCCGCCGGGAACCGTCGGAGAAAATAGCCGTCGCTTTGATTTGTACCTGATCGGCAGGTTCGACCAGCACTTGCTCGGCCGGAGTGACTTCCAATCGTTGCAACCTGGGAGTTTGATCTGAATCGCGCGGGGTGCCTCGGGCAATCCAGTCTCGCAAAATGCCATATTCCAACGAATTGGATTTGAAACGAGTTCCCCCTTCATGGGGTAACTGAGCCGTGGCTTTTAGAAGAATAAGGCTTTGGTCCGGGTCAATCGAATTGGTCCGTCGAGCAAATACATCGCGGCATAGGGCTTCGTAATCGAGATCGGGGTCTTGCCCGCGCAGGGAGAGTTTGAAACCGCCCTTACCGTTCTTGTTACCATGGCAAGTGCCCGCATTGCAACCGGCCTTTGCCAGCACCGCCATCGCATCGTTTCTGAACGACGGCTGGTGTACCCCGTCGCTCGCGCAGACCCCACTCTCAGTGAACACCACTGCCAATACGGTGAGCAGGCGTGCTCGAAAATGGCGTGATAGACTTTGCATAGCTACTGTGGACCCAGTAAATAGTCGCTATTGGCTCTACCACCTTAGCATCGAAACGTTAAGTCGAATCCATTCTGATTCATGAGACATTGACAGTAGCGGAAACGAGCCGTTTGCCGATACCGTATCGTACAAGTTTCAAGTGAATCGAATAAGGACTCGGCATGCATATCAGAAAGTTCAGCGTAGCGTTATTGTTCACGGTTGGCATTTCTCTCACGGCATTCGGGCAGACGGATGAAAGCATCCTGCTATCCCCCTGGGAAAAAGGGCAGACCTTTGAGGCCAAGGCGGATGGGTTGGTTTTCCCATCCACAAAGCTTGGATCCGATGGGGGAAAATTGAAATTATTTGAGAGCGAATCGAGCGGGCGATATCGCATCGATTTGGGTTACGACCTGAATCCAACATTTGGTTACGACGTCACCTACCTTAATCTTCAACAAAACCATGCCTTGCCGACGGGTCCTCGTCTGCCGCATCAACTAACCGATTTCTCGTTGGGGTTTGGGTCGCCGATCACGAAAATTGGTGAAAAGGGCTTTATCGCGTTCACTGCCGCCGCCGGTTACGCCGGAGATGCCGACCTCACCGATGGCCGTGGGGTGTATGGCAAGGGGAGCTTTATGTATGGCTACAATCTTAAAAAAGGGACGAATCTCCTGCTCCTGATCGACTATAACGGCAACCGCTCATTCATGCCGGATGTCCCATTGCCCGCGTTTGCCTACAGCAGCCGATATGATGACAAGCTGGCTTATGTCGTCGGCTTCCCCGTCAGTTCAGTGCTCTGGAATCCGATGGAGCACGTCAAAGTGGACCTCGACTGGTACATCCCCGACAGCTTCAAGGCCCGCGCCGGCTGGGAGATCGCAAAACATATCGAACTGTTCACCGCCTATAACCAGAGGCGGGACGTGTTCCGAACCCACGATGTGCCCGGCGACCGGCGGTTCTTTTTCCGCGAACAACGGGCCGAAGTGGGTGTCACTTACAAAGCCGGCGGGCTCCGGTTGGAAGTCGCCGGGGGCTATGCGATGGGCAGGTCGTTCGATCAAGGTTTTGATGCACGCGATTTACACCGCATCGCGCGACTGGATGATGCGCCATTCGTGCGGTTCAGCCTTGGATTTGCGAGATAAAATCAATACTTTTTTAGCCACAGATGAACACGGATTCGCACAGACAAATACAAATAATTATTTTTTTGCGTTCCTCTGCGTTCATCTGTGGTTCCAGCTATTCCGAGTTCACTGCTGTGGGGGATGGTAACCGGATGGCTACGTTAATCCTAGTTTTTGTAACACTTCCGCGGGCGGTCCTTCGAACTTGGCAAGGGGGACATTGCCGACGTATCCGATGGCGTTCCAACCCTCGGGTGTGCTGTAGTAGGCACCGGCACATAGGGACCGGAATCGGCTGAAAAAAGCGGCCGACTTTTCGAAAGGCGGCTTAGCGGTTGCGACATAGCAGATGTCGTCGCAGAGGGTGTGCTTCATTTCAATAGTTAAATCAGAGAATGATTTTCCAAACCGTTTGTTCGATTCGGCATCGATCCAATCCAAACCATCCAGAATGACCGGGCGATCTGTTTGCTGCAGTGGATACGGAGCGGAAATCCACTCATCCACCATCGCGGGCACACCCAGGTCGCTGGCGGCCGGGCCGTACTGATCCTTGGGTAGAATCACATCGGCCAATGCGGTGGCGGCCTTCTTCTGGGGATCGCTCAACGTCAACGGCCAGAAGGCTCCGGGGGCGTACGTCTTAATGAGATTTGGATCTGTGCCGTAGCCCTTCAGCACTCCCGGGTTGGCAGCCACTTGGGCACGCGACTTACCGAACGAAGCAGTCGGTAATGCTGAGGCCGCGACGGCGGTCAACACCCATTGCATCGCTTGCCGACGCGAAACTTCTCCGGGGAGACGAACAGGAACTAAAGGATTTGAATGGCTCACGGATTCCCTTTGGTAGCTTTCTGGAGAGACGCATAGTGTAGGGTGGGTGTACTGCCCACCGATTTGCCGAGTGACACGGATGGCGGGCGGGTACGCCCCACCCTACAAAACTTATTCACAGGTTCCCCTTGCGGGCTTCTTCAACGATTCGATCGCAGGTGCGCCAGGATAGCGCCATGATCGTCAGAGTGGGATTCTTATCCGCGTTTGAGGCAAACGGAGCGCCATCGCAGAGGAACAGATTCTTCACATCCCAAGTCTGGTTCCAACTGTTGCAGACAGACGTTTTCGGATCGGCCCCGGTGATGGCTCCACCGACTTCATGGATGATGTATCCGGGCCATTGGATACTTTTTTCACCGGTGAAGTTTTTGTCGCCGTGGATGGTTCCGCCCATCGCTTCGATCATGGCAGTGAAGGTCTTTTTCGCATGAACGCACTGGTTGAGTTCATGATCGCTCCACTTCCAGTGGAAGCGAAGAACCGGGATGCCGAACTTGTCTTTTACCATTGGATCAAGATCGGCGTAGCAGTTCTCGTTGGGGATCATTTCACCGCGGGCGGCAAATCCGATATTCGAACCGTAGTAACGTCGAGCATCTTCTTTGAATTGGGTTCCGTAGCTTCCGCGACCGAGATCTTCGGGAACGGGATTATCACCGCTGGGCATGTCCCGCGTGCCACCCATTTCAATGTGGTAGCCGCGCGCAAAATCGAGCTTGCCGGCATGTTGTTCCTGATACAACCACCAGGGTGAATACAGGTGTCCGCCCCCGGCACCATCTTCATTGTGCGGCGGAAGATTTTCGAGCGCGGGAATATGACCCGTCAAACTCGTGCCGACTGTATCCATGATGTACTTGCCGACCAATCCGCTGGAATTGGCGACACCATCCGGATGGCCGGTACTCTTGGAGTTGAGCAGGATGCGGACCGATTCAAGTGCTCCGGCGGCCAGCACAATCACCTTGCCGCGCACGCGGGCTTCTTTACCGGTGTTTTTGTCGATGAAGAGAATTCCTTCCGCTTTACCGTTTTTGCCCATGAGCACTTCGCGGACATGGGCATTGGAGATGATATCGAGGTTGCCGCTGGCTAATGCCGGAGGGAGTTGGCAGGTGGTGGATTGGTAAGCCGCGCCGATGTTGCAACCCCGCCCGCAGTCGGTGGCCCAGAAGCAGTTGGCGCGGCGGCGCATGCCATCGGCGGCGAGTTTTTGAGCCGTGGGATTGTCGGGAAATAATTTTTTCGGCGCGTTTTCCCAGTCTTGTAGTTTCGTGAGAACTGCCCGATGAATCGGCACAACCGGCACGCCGACTTTTTTAGCATGCTTCTGCGTAAGCAGCTCCGCAGCGCGGCCTTTTGGGGCCGGCAGCAGAACACCCTCGGGTGAGTCCGGGGTATTTTCCATGCCTTCGTTGGTTCCATAGACACCGACGAGCAATTCTGTTTTTGTATAGTAAGGCTCGATATCTTCATACGAGATCGGCCAGTCAAATCCGAGCCCATCGCGCGAGCGCGGTTTGAAATCGTAGGGCCCATTTCGCAGCGAGATACGTCCCCAGTGATGCGTTCGCCCACCGAGCATGCGCGGCCGCCACCACTTAAATTCTTCTTGCGGTTTGGTGTGCGTGTTGGTGTAAGGCTCCCCCGGAACTTTCCAGCCACCATCCACCGTCGCATCAAAAAAGCCGAACGGTTTATCAGGTGTGGCATCGCCCATTAAAGGAGCTTGACTGTAGTTGTTGAACATCGGCGTTTCGTTCTGCACGTCATAGCTGCGCCCCGCCTCCAGCATGACGCATGTGAGCCCCGCGAGCGTCAGCGTGTAGGCCGCCTGACCTCCACCGGCCCCGGAACCTACAATCACCACATCGTATTCACTTTTCGCCTGATCGGCGGAAATCATGGCCATAAATCAAAACCTCCGTGGGTATGTACTGGAATAGCAGGGGAATGTTCGATTGTCGATGCGCATCCGAATTACTCAGTCGGCTCGCTTGCGAACTGTGTCCGAGCACGCATCCCGCAAGACGCGGTTCGCAAGCGAACCGGCTAAATAATCGACTGATCTCCATCGCGTTTCCCGTTCTAACCCAAATCGTGTAAAAATACCCGGCTTATGACCAACGACCCACATCCCCTGATTGGCGTAATCATGGGCAGCAAGAGCGACTGGGAGACGATACGGCATGCCGATGAGATGCTCACGCGTTTCGCGGTAGCGCACGAATGCCGCATTGTTTCCGCGCACCGTACGCCGGATTGGCTGGCGGAGTATGCCGCCACGGCCGAGTCGCGCGGTATTCAGGTGATTATCGCCGGAGCCGGGGGCGCGGCACATTTACCGGGGATGGCGGCGGCACAGACGATCGTTCCCGTGCTGGGCGTTCCGGTGGAAAGTCACGCACTCAAAGGGATGGATTCACTCCTGTCGATCGTGCAGATGCCGGGTGGTATTCCGGTGGGGACGATGGCGATTGGCAAGGCCGGGGCGATGAACGCGGCACTGTTGGCCGTTCAAATTCTCGCGCTCACGCGGCCGGAACTTCGCAATGCCGTTCTTGCATTTCGCGAGGAACAAACTCGGAAGGTTTTAGATGACACGCTTGAGTAAACCGATTCTCCCGGGGGCAACCGTCGGTGTGTTGGGGAGCGGGCAACTGGGTCGCATGTTCGCGATCGCGGCCAGGCGGATGGGATATCGCGTCCACACATTCTCACCGGACAACGACACACCCACCGGGCAAGTGGCGGATTTGGAAGTGGTGGGCGCTTACGATGATCTGGACGCGGTTCGGAGCTTTGCAAAAAACGTCAGCGTGGTCACATTTGAGTTTGAGAATGTCCCGGCGGCCACCGCTGCGGCGGCCGAGCAGTTTGCGCCGGTGCGACCGGATGGGAATGTGCTGCATATCACGCAGCATCGCCTGCGAGAAAAGACTTTTCTATCGCAGAACGGTTTCCCAGTGACGCCGTTCCGCGCGGTGAAGACGGTTGAAGATCTTCGCGCGGCAGCGAGTTTGCTGGGCCTGCCGTCGATCCTCAAAACAGCGGGGTTTGGGTATGACGGGAAAGGGCAGACGAAGCTCAGCACACTGGGAGAAGGCGAAAAAGTCATTGGCGCGGCGAAGGGTCAGGAGATGATCCTGGAAGCGTTCGTCGATTTTGAGCGGGAAGTTTCAGTCGTTGCCGCGCGCGGGGAAGACGGTTCATTTGCGCACTGGGGCGTCATCGAAAATAGTCATCATCATCACATACTGGATGTATCGGTTTCGCCGGCGAACGTACCGGTTGCCTTGTCGCAAAAAGCAATTGAGGTCACCCGCACGATTCTCGATAAGCTGAATGTGGTCGGCGTTTTGTGTGTCGAGTTTTTCGTCACGCGATCGGGTGAATTGCTCGTCAACGAACTTGCGCCTCGCCCGCACAACAGCGGGCATCTCACGTTCGATGCAAATGTCACCAGTCAATTCGAGCAACAGTTGCGGGCAGTTTGCGGTTTGCCGCTGGGCTCGACGGAACTGCTTCGCCCGGCCGCGATGGTCAATCTGCTCGGAGACCTTTGGGAAAAAGGCGAGCCGAACTGGGCGGCGGCGCTCGCTCATCCGAACGTCAAACTACATCTGTATGGGAAGATGGAGGCGCGAGCGGGAAGAAAGATGGGGCATTTGACCGCGCTCGCCGACTCCGCTGAAGAAGCTGTGCGCCTGGCGCGATCCGCTCGAACCGCCCTCGGATTTTAATGTCCATTCTCGTGTATTTCGCCGGCAATCGAAGGAATGGGGAAGATCACTTCACCGCTTTGATTTTTCCGGAATAGCTCACATCATGCCAGGTTACTTTTCCGGTAAGGCACATCCACAAGGCGCGAATGAAAATGGTAATCGACATCAACAGTGTAAGCGGTAGTGCAATCGCGTTTATTTTTGGAAGTCGGCCGTAGCTGTAGATCATGACGATGGCGGTGGTCATCGCGATCCAATGGATGATCCCTGCGCTGAGCCATAATCGAGCCAACGTGCTACTCGGGTGCAGCAGAACGCGCACCGCTCCGAAACCGAGTGCTGCATAAGTTGACGCACAACAGATCAGGACGAACGCCAAACAGACCAGCAGTCGCCAGGGCCGGCCTTTGGACATCGTGTAGAAATTGCGAGCCAACCCGCGCACAATTTCCGCCCGGGGTCGATCGAGCGTGAGCGCGGCCAGATCGCCTCCCCACCAAACCCTCGTACGACCCCCGAATTGCTTGATGCGCAAGGCCAGTTGTTTGTCGTCATCCAATACATGGCGAACGGCGGCGTGGCCACCGACCCTTTCGTAGCTATCTCGTTGAAACAGCAAAAACCAGCCGTACGCATACGGTTCGCGAAGTCCGCGATCGAGCATCGACGAGATCAACCCGGCGAATGGGCCGATGATGCGCTCCCACGCGTTTTTTGTGTTCAGCCGTGGCATCAGGCTGACCAGATCCACGCGCTTGTGAACCAATGCGCCAATCATGGATCTCAACGTGTGTGGTTCCAGCGTGCAGTCGGCATCCAGGAACAACAGATACTCGCCGTCGGCGTGCATGTATCCTTCGTTGACGGCATGATTTTTTCCGGTCCAGCCGGCCGGCATATCCCCGACAAAATGCACGATCTTCAACCGGGAATCCACCGCCGCCATCTCGTCGAGAATCGCGCCGGTGCGGTCGGTACTGCGGTGATCGACGACAATGACCGAGAGGTTCGGATAGTTCTGACCCAGCACAGAGTCGACACACGCGCGAATGCCCTTCTCTTCGTCCTTGGCCGGAATGATCACGCTGACGCGAGGAGCCGGATCAGGCAACGGCTGGCGAAGCAACGCATCTCGGCGCATGCGTCGATGCTCGATTGGAATGGTGGTCAGAGCCCATGTCCATGCGACAGGGCCGCAGGCGATGTAGAAACCAAGGAAGCTGGAATCGAGCAAGTGAGCGAGCAAATCAAAATCCGATCTACCGATTGAGTTGTCGAAGATTTTCAAGGCTGGCGCGGTCGGAGATCACTTCGATGGAATAGTGATAGGTTTTATGCGCCCCGGCTTTGAGCGTATCGAGCCAACCTTTGGCGCGATCTTTATCGCGACCTTCGACGCCGCCGTTCATGGGTTCCAGCGCGGTGACATATTCGCGCGGGCCCCAATGCTGCCAGTTGGCGCAGCGGGGAAATTCTTTGGTGTGGTACTTGATCGCCAGACCGATTCCGAGTTTTCGATTGATGACGCCGACGGTGGCAATGTTGTTCTTTGGCTTCGGATAAAGATACGCCACCACTGAATCACTGCCGCGATGGGCTTCGAGCGGGCCGGGGATGCGTTTGTAATTGACACCGCTGCGGAAATGTTTCCGCGACGGTTCGCTGTCGATGGGATCGACTTTCGAGGCGTCGTAACAGAACTCCGCGCCGGCATCGATCAACGGGTAACCGAGGTTGATATGCAGCAGCCAGGCGTGGGGGACATCCTGATTACCCGCGTTGTAAAAATCATCCGTGATGGAAATGACGTTCGCACCGAGTGTCGAGCTGATCGTTCGGCGAAGCTCGACACATGGGCCATAGAACGCGCCGTACTTGACGGAGCCGGTGATGGACATTCCCATTTGTCCTTCATGCGGGCGCGGCTGAATGATGGATTCAATCGTTGAACCGCTGTTCGAGTGCGGGCCATGCAATCCAAGCTCTTCACCGGCATCCGCGACAGGCCCACCGGTATTAAAGGGGCCACAACTGGTTAGCAATCCCACCGGAAAACTCTTCAGCCAATCCAATCCTCGATCAAACCCGCGTGAAGGCGGCGTGACGCCTTTGTGTGACAAAAACGTCAAGCTGTTTTGATGATGAAACGCCTGATCGATATCCAATCCGCGGTCGGCCAACACGCGATAGCGAAGCCCCCCGCCGGTGTTGACGCAGAGTGCCCGCACGCCGCGCGCGGGGCCTTCGTCTAGGGTGTAAGACTCGATTCCGCCAGCTTGGGCGGGCAGAATAAATTTGGAGGTGTCGTAACTCTGACTTTCAGACATGATTCTCCTTCGTTGTTCCTTGCCATGGATCGCATAGAATATCCGGTCAACGAACAGAGAGTTCAAGCATCAGGAGTTTAAACCGTGCCGATTTACGAATATACCTGCAAAAGTTGTGAGAAGAATTTTGAGAAACTGGTTCGGACGATGAATGGCCAAGACAAGATCGCCTGCCCGGAATGTGGTTCGGTCAAGACCATTCGGGCGATGAGCGTGTTTGCAACCCGCAGTGAAGGGTCAAAGGGGGCCGCGAATGACGATCCATCCTGTGGCCGTTGCGGGGGGATGCCGGGGTCGTGTCAGATGCAGTGAGATTCGTTGGAGTTTTTTATTGAGCCGGCTCGCTTGCGAGGCGCGTTTCGTGGCCGTTCGAGTCGATCAGACACGGGTCGCAAGCGACCCGGCTAAATAATTGAATCAAGTCGTTGCCCGGGACTGGTACTCGAAATATCGCTTGAGCTTGAGGATTGGTTTTTCCATCAGTTGCCAACTGAGCCAGGCGATGAGGAATGAAATTGCGCCGGCGATCAGGATGTGGGAAAACACCCCGAAGGTGTATGCACCGGACGTGATATGTAGATGGCGGGAAAACATGTCTTGCAACCGGGCATGGCTGATCTTCTGCTCGAAGATCGGGCCGAGCAAGGTGTGGTAGACGTAGAGGCCGTAGCTGTATTTGCCGAAGATGCGGAGGATTTTGGTGTTGAGAACGGGGCTGTGCGTGGGATGGATGACACAGCGCAAAAGGATGGATGCGAAGAAGAGGCTGGTGAGGTTGTAGCCGATGGAGATGGCTAATAGATAGTCGCGGATCGGGTCGTGCCAGTTGATGAGCAGCCATGCGACACCAAGGGGCCAGGGTAACCAGTGGATGAGTGTGGCGAATCGGGGAATCCAGGCGCGGCTGCCGCGCATGAGGACGGCAATCGCAGCGCCTAGCATGAGCGTATCAACCCGTGTGGGCGTTGAGATGTAAATGGCCCAGGCGTTTTGCCGGTGAAACAGCCAAATGCGAAGCAGCAGGCTAACGATCATTCCCAAGCCGCAGACCCAGTACAATCCCCGGCGATCGAATAGGTAGGTGATCGTCGGCCAGATCAGGTAAAAATGCTCTTCGACCGCCAGCGACCAGAACGGCGCGAAGAAAAGCAATCCGCCGCGAAAAAGTTCCAGATCATTGTACCAGGCCATCGGAATGTTGACCGCATAGGCCCAGAGCCAACCCTGGCGATGTTGCAATGCGATCATGTCGGGCGAGGAAAACATTGACGGTCGAATGATCGGCAGGACCACGAAACAAAGGATGAGGACGAAGTAGTAGAGGGGAAAAATCCGCAAAGTTCGTCGGCCATAAAAATTGCGAAAAAAGCGGGGATCGCCTTTGTGAGCGAGCAAGATGCGGGTGATCAGGAAACCGGACAGGACAAAGAACAGGTCGACACCGCACCAGCCGCAGGAAGCCAGGAAGAACAGGAATCCACCGACACGGGATGTGGGTGGCTCATCGAACGGCAGGAAATGAAACACCATGACAAGCAGGATGGCCACACCGCGCAGACCATCGAGCGCGGGGAGGTGTTCGCTTTCGCGGACGGGTTCATAATCGAGCTGATGAAGCACTGCTGTCATGGAAACCTTGGAATTATCGTCATAAGCTGCGCAGGACATTCGTTAAAAGCGTTGCATCGTCTGCACGAGCTGGAAGGCCGTGCCACTGGATGCTTCGCAGTGGTTCAATCTTACCCAGATTGCGCAGGCGGTTCGCGGGAACACTCAACGGATCGAGCTGGAATAATTCACTGGTTTAGCCGAACCGGATCGGCTACAAGAGCGTCTCACTTTTCCTGGCTGAAATGGTGTGCAGTTTTTGTTTGAGGGCTTCACTGAAAACTCGGAACTCAAATTCGGGGTCGATGGCGATTCGGCGACTTGCTCACCTTCTGGGCGTGGCGGGATTACTTTTTTTTGCAACGAACGCGCACGCGGTGGTTAGCATTTCTGCGGGGCTCAATGGGCAAGGCGTCATCATCAATACGCTTCTGGGGGCAGACCGCTTCTACAACGCGGGTTACTTCGGCCAGAATGCAGTGGTGGCAAATGTGGAAGGCGGAGCGATCTGGAACGGGCATGAGACGCTCACGCAGGTGAACACCTATATCCACGACCCGAGCATCGTGGGCACGCAACTGGGGGAGTTTGATTATCACGCCACGGCGGTCGGAATGACCCTCGGTGGGCAAGGTCAATTTTTCTATTATCAAGCCGGCATTGCCCCGCTGACGAATCTATGGTCTGCCTCCATCGCGACGCAGTTTGGGGGTGATGGGTCGTTCACGATCACCGATCAATCCTTTATCTATGGCTACAAGCAGGCGATGGAAGTTGGCCGCGATGTCACTTTCAACTTCGGTGGTGGCTTTACGCTGGTCGAGCACCGCATTGCGGATGTGATCAACAGCAGTTGGGGATTTGACGAACCGACCGGCAGCTCATTTGAGGCCAAAACGATCGACGCGCTGGCCTTTGCGAATCACAACACCGTGGTGATTTCCGCCGGCAACAGCGGCCCTGCATCCAACACCGTGGGTGGGCCAGCGAGCGGATACAACAAGATCGCCGTCGGGGCACTCGCGGCAAATACCACGGCAAATCCTTATCTCACCTCGGCAATCTTCTCCAGTCGGGGACCCAATGATTTTTATAACCCGGCGACAAACACGGTCGTTCACGGCGTTCGTCCGGCGGTCGACATTTCCGCGCCCGGTGAAGAATTGGCGCTGGCTTACTATGGCGGCACGACAGGGACCAATACCGGCGGCGTCGATCAGGCCGGCGGTGCGAACAATTACTATCTCACCAACGCGGCAGGCACGAGTTTTTCAGCCCCCATCGTGGCCGGAGGTGCCACGCTGCTTGCGGACTATGCTCATCTAAATTTTGGAACGCGCGGAGTCGACGGGCGCGTGATTAAAGCCGTGCTGCTCAACTCAGCGACGAAAACCGATGGGTGGAACAACGGCCAACATTTTGGGATTGGCAGCACCGTTTTGCGCACGACGCAAGGCCTCGATTACACAACGGGTGCCGGCCGAATTAATCTGGATCGCGCGTTCGATCAATTCACGACCGGCACAACCGACAACCCCACCGTCGCCGCCGACGGTTCTCACGTTCTGCCCATCGGTTGGACTTTCGGCAACACCGACGCCACTCACCCGGCGAACTATATCATCGATCAACCTTTCACCGCCGGCCAAACCCTCACCGCCACGCTGACCTGGTTCGTACATCGCACTTTCACGGACGCGACGAAGAACTCTGATGCCTTTGCGACCGATGTCCGGTTCGACAATCTGGATCTACAGATCTGGTCGCTTCTCAACGGCTTACCGACGACTGAAGTGGCTGAATCCGCCGCCGTCTACAACAATGTTCAGCATCTTTCATTCCCTGTGCCGGAGGATGGCCAATATCTTCTTCGGGTGATCTGGGCCGGGCAGCAATATGATCTATCAACCGTCGATCCATTGGCCATGCCTTCAGAAGATTTTGCGCTGGCATGGTCCAACGCAACCGTGCCGGAACCGATGGGCAGTGTCTTACTCTTGATCGTGATCCCGATTCTGCGAATGCGTCGGCGGAAGCGTACAATCCTTTAATCATGCCCGAGACCAAACTAACGCTTTTCACGCAGCACAGCCGTCATTGGCGAGAAAACAAATACGTCTATCCGGTCGTCAGCCGGCGTAGTAAGGGATTGTCGATCGGCGTGAACCTGAACCCGGATACAGTCTGTAATTTTGACTGTATTTACTGCTGCGTCGATCGCACGGTGCCGGCGATGTTGCGCGAAGTTGATTTAGATATCCTGTCCGCCGAGCTCGATCACATGCTGTCCATCGCAGCCAGCGGTGAACTGTTCAACCAACCTCCATTCGATGCGACCCCAACCTCGCTTCGCCGGATTAACGATGTAGCGTTCAGCGGCGACGGTGAACCGACCAGCTTCCCACGATTCGGCGAGGTCTGCCGGCTGGCCGCCGGATTACTCAACGCAAAAGGACTCTACGATGTAAAACTGGTCGTCATCACCAACGCGACCTTGTTGCAACGACCTTCCGTTGCCGACGCCCTGCGATTTCTGGATCAGCATAATGGTGAAATCTGGGCCAAGCTGGATGCGGGAACGGAGGCTTACTATCGACTGGTAGAGCGGACAAGCATTTCGCTGGCACGCGTATTGGAAAATATCATTGCCGCCGGGCGCGCGAGGCCGCTGGTCATTCAATCCATGTTCATGCGCGTTGAGGGACAGCCTCCATCTGAGGCGGAGATCCAAGCCTATATTGAACGGCTTCGTGAACTAATCAACGCCGGTTGCCAGATCAAATTGGTGCAGGTATATACGGTTGCCAGGCGTGTGGCGGAGGTGACGGTGACGCCCATGGGTGATGCGGAGATCGATCAGATTGCGGAACGGGTTCGCGCAATCCCGCTGCCGGCCGAGGCGTATTACGGGCCGATCTAAAACAAATTCGAGGGTCGCCAAGCTTACAGTCCCAACAGATCGGAATAGGAACCCGCCTGATGATCCGACTCGAAAATCTGCAACGCCGTGTGAAGGTCATTGAGTCGCTGATGAGAAGCAGCGTCGTCTTCGCCCTCGGACATCACGGCTTCGAATTCGATGAAGCTTCCCAAACCAACGACTCGGTCGAGGTGAATCCGCACATTGTGGAACATCCAAAGGTCTCGATCTTTACGGACTTCACCGCGCAGGCCGTTGGCTGCGACAAGAGCGGCCTTTAGAGCCGTCGGATCTGGCACGGGTACAACGGTGTAATGGCTTCCGCGATACTCGATCGCATCCGGCCGATCGTACCAGATTAATTCGGCGCGCTGGTTGTCGATCTCTCGAAGCTTTAATCGACCGTTTGGAACGCGAAAGTACGTATCCATTTGCGTCATCGAATGCGTAAAGACCGCACCCATATTTCGAAGCGCAACGCGTGCGCGATCCAAATCGGAATAAGCTGCCTTCAATTCAATATTGCGTTGGAGGGGTTGCATCGGGATAAGAGTTTAACCGTAGTCCCGGAGAGTTGCGCTTTTTCAGAGTGAAGGCCCCCTGAACACTCCGATCAACCGTCCGCAGGCGTTCGATATGAAAGTCCCAATCGCTCGATCGCATCAAGCACGCCTTCTTCGGAGGTGGTCCACCACAACTGCTTGTGATGATGCAGTGTGCAGAGAATCCCTCGACCGGGAAATGCGATCATGAAATCGCTCCCGTGCAGAAGCGTCAGAAGTTCGGCGACGAACCGTTCGAATAACGCGGTTTCATTCACTTCAAATTCAATGGCCGCCGCATTCGTTATGTGTTCCAGACATGCAAAATCCAGCCCAAGGCTCTCGATCAACGTCGGCATCCATTCGCGACTCCCATGACCCAGTTCAAACGCCCAATGACTTTTGGGCATGACCCATACGCGGCCGTTTATCCGTTCCTGCCAGAGTTGTGTGGCCATCTTCGCGAGTGTTGCTTCATACGGCAAGGTGATTCGATGCGTGAGCGACCGGGCCTCGCTTCGGATCGTTGGATCCTCTGGCCCGATCCAAGCCAGGCTCAGTGCGTTTGCGACCGCCGGAAACCCAAATGCGCCGCTGTTGTAGTAATGGCACTTGAACTGTTGCGAGCGCATCTGCTCGAGCACTGTGTCGTATTCAACGATGCGAGGCATGATCATCTCCGTGAGAATCCATTGCTTCGCATGTTATCCGAATTCTCATCGGTGGCAGTATTCACGCGGCAGAAAACGGAAAACGAAAGACATACATCTTAAGCTTGCCGCTTTCTTCGTTTCGTTTACACTCTCCGATCCGTCTGCGAAGCAGCGGTTTTAAGGAGTTGTCATGCGTCATGTGATTTCGGCGTTGGTGATGAACGAACCAGGCGTTTTGGCGAATGTGGCTGGAATGTTTGCGGCCCGCGGATTCAATATCGATTCGCTGGTCGTAGGCCGCACCGAAGACGCGAATCTCTCGCGAATGACGATCGTCGTCGTCGGCGATGACAACACGCTCGATCAAGTCCGAAAGCAGTTGGCAAAACTGGTGCCGGTCGTCAGCGTGCGCGACTTCAAACAGGCTGCGTATATCGAACGAGATCTCGCGTTGATCACCGTGGGTGTCGGTCCGCACCAACGCGGTGAGGTGATTGAAGTCGTGAGTCTTTTCCGCGGCAAAGTGGTCGATGTGGCCCCGGAAAGCATGCTCGTGGAACTGGCGGGCACGGAAGAAAAAGTGGAAGCGTTTATCGAATTAATGAAGCCGTACGGCATTAAAGAATTGGCGCGCACGGGCATCATTTCGATGGCGCGCGGGGTTCAACCGACTAAGGAAGTTGCGGTGCAAGGGTCGAGCAAACGAACGCGCAGCATCAACGCACCGGCATCCGTTTCATTGCCACCGAGCTAGAACGATTTTTTGGTTCGATGTCCGGCGGTCTTGATAATTGTTTAGCCGCGACGCGCAGCGGAGCGCTCTTGCGTCGCCTCGAAATCGCTCCGCTGCGCGTC
>JBBRMF010000113.1:0-15482 GCA_038230975.1 Tepidisphaerales bacterium | reverse complement strand
GCCAAACTGATGTGGGGCAAAGCAGGGGGGGATGACGTCCGCATCTATCTGGCCAAACGCGTCGAGCCGGATGCGAGTTCACCGGGCAGTAGTTCGTTTTATTTTGAAAAGACGGAGATGTAAAGTGTTCGCAATTGCCAGCAAAATTCAGCGTGGCAAGCGTCGAATTTCAGAGTTGTCGATTGCGTGGGAGTTGATATGCGAGGACCTATTGAACGCTATTCGAACTCAACGTCGGCGTGATGTGCTTTTGTAAACTTCTGCACCTTCTCCTTGAGGGAACCTGCAAATCGTTCCGCACGAATCGAGATGTTTGCGCCCAAATCATGCTCGCCGCTACGCAACACTTCAATGACGCCAACGCGACCCATGCCATTTGACGGGTAAAGTATATTTGCGTTCATGGCAATTGCGATTGCCTGGGAACTCGTCGATTCGCGATAGAACGCAATCCAACGAAATTGTGCTGGAATTTTCATGAGCGACTCGACCGCATCGAACGCAGCCTGAGCTGCGTGTTTGATTTCGACCACATGGACGTCACCCACTCCCGCTCGGTCAATTGCAAGTACGTCGACTTGATGACCGCGTTTATCCGGCCATCGGGCATCGAAGTAAACGTAAGGGACTGCCAAGCTGCGAATCAGGCATCGAGACACGGCATCTCGCGCGCGAAATTCAAGTTGCTGCATTTGCGTCATTGTCCCGCTCCACCAAATGGGGGAAAGTCTGATAGACCCAAGTGGCCATTCGCTCCACGTGTACCCTGGCGGTCACCACATCTTCGGATCGTACGCGGCGATCACCGTAAGCAAAATAGCTTTTCTTTTGCACGAGCCATTCATAATGCGAAATGCCATCTGAATTTCTTTTGTGTTTTCCACACATCTTCTTCAATGTTGGAATGGTTTCCTCATGGTTTTCAGCAGTACTGCGCTTCCCGGTCAAGCTGACTAGCACAGCGTCCGCTAATGCAATTCCAGCGTGAACCGCCAGTAATGCAGTGCCGTCTTCGTATTCGACGAGAGGTCGCCCCAACCACTGTGAGATGATTTCCTGATCGGCGCCTAATTTCATTAGTCGCATAAAAGAGTCTGCTCTATCGCAGAAATGTCGCGCAAGGTTCAGGCTCATAGTTGATCGACCTAATTCGACAACTCCTACATTACAGCACGCCCGCCATCCCCGTCTCAATCGGCGCCGAGATATACTCGCGCGGATCCGTGATCTTCCCCGTCAGCGCGCTGGCCGCCACCGTCAAAGGCGACGCCAGGTAAACCGCTGCATTCTTACTGCCCATGCGACCGGGGAAGTTGCGGTTGGTCGTGCTGATGCAGATTTCCGTGCTCTGCAAACGGCCAAAGGTATCAGCCGGTCCACCAAGGCAAGCCGAGCAACCCGAGGGGCCGACCAGGCAACCGGCATCCAGCAGGATGTCTTCAATGCTCTTTTCGTTCGGGCCTTTTTCCACGCCGCGCAGATTCAGGTTCTTCATGTCGGCGTGAACTTCCGTGCTGCCGGGCACGACGAAGGTTTTTACCTTCACCTTGTTTCCCTTAAGGATGTTGGCCGCGAAAATCATGTCGGTGATCTTCCCGCCGGTGCAACTGCCGATGTACGCGCGGTCGACGACCACATCACGGCAGTTGTACGCCGTATCCTTGTTGTCCGGTGAGTGCGGCTTGGCAACCATCGGCTCCATCGTCGACAGATCCCACTCATGCTCGTAGCTATATTCCGTCCCCGGCTGATCCTTGAAGACTTCCCAACTCGGACGATTCGACCGCGCGCGAACGTATTGCAATGTCTTCTCATCGACATCGCAAACGCCGTTCTTACCACCGGCTTCGATGGCCATGTTCGTCAACGTCATGCGGTCTTCAAGCGTGAGACTGGTGATGCCTTCACCGGCGAAATACATGCTGCGATACGTCGCGCCGTCCACGCCGATCTCACCGATCACCGCCAGGATCAAATCCTTCGCCGTCAGGTATGGTGGGATCTGCCCGTGGAACAAAAACTTCATCGTCGGCGGCACCTTCAACCACAGCTTGCCCGTGCCGAGCACAAAGCCCGCATCGGTATTGCCGATGCCCGTGGCAAACTGCCCGAACGCGCCCGCCGTGCAGGTATGGCTGTCGGTCCCGAGCAGAATTTCGCCCGGTCGAACATGCCCTTCCTCCGGCAGTGCCTTATGGCAAACCCCTTTGTAATTCGTCTTCGTCGGATCCTTGTACGGATTCGGCATGCCCGGCGTGTTCGTGACGAACTCCGGGTCGTAATAATATTTCAGCCCTTGTTCCTTCACGAAATCGCGCAGGATCTGGATGTTGCGATGGCAGATTTCCTCTTTCGTAAAGATGTAATGATCCGGAATGATGACCACGCGATCCGGATCCCAGACCTTGGCGGACTTCCCAAATTTTTCGTGGAACACTCCGATCGTTCCCGGCCCGCAGATGTCGTGGGTCATCAGAACATCGATATCCACCCAGATATTCTCACCCGGTTGAACGCGGGCTTTACCGCTGTGCTTGGCGAGAATCTGTTCCGTCATCGTCATGCCGGGCATTGCAAACTCCTGATCGTTAAAAGTTCAAAAGACTGAAGGAAGATCATAGCAGCGAACGACGATGAATTCTATCGCATACCTTCCCAGCCGAACGCCCAGGAGGCTTGCGCCTTGGGAACCTGATCGCGCATATTCCCATGGAATATGTTCCGTGGGCTTTGATTGGAGTCAATTTACGCCAGCGTTTTTCGTGGTTCCCGATTTTCTGTGTCTACCCATGAGTACGGTGCTGAGTATCAGCCATCCGATTAGAGTCGGCTCTGGAACGTTGAAAGCCAGATCGGCGGAGGCGTTAAAATTGCCGGGTGAAAATGAAAAGAGCTTGACCTCATCAACCATTCCGTCCAGATAATTGGAAGAGTTCACGGGCCGATCGCAGATCGGGCAGTAGGCTGCGCCGATGGAGAATGCCATCGTTTCGGTCCCGGGGTCGGCAGTCGCTGATCCTCCGGACTGGCCGTTCACGTAGAAAGTGCTTTTTCCTCCGTCGATGACGATCGCAAGATGAAGCCACTTATTATCCGGCACCGCCAATTGGCCGACCGCCGTGGTTCCGACAAAGGCCTCATAGATGGGTATTACGCCTCCGAACGGTGTGGCGTTTTCGACCCGCACCAGCCCGAATCCGTTGATACCCGGCGCGCCATTAAAAGCGATAACTCCAACGCTATTCCCGTTTGCCTTCGCCGAACTCTTCACCCAGGCCTCCAGGCCGACATTGTCGGGGAGTGTGGTAATCGGGTCGCGATAGTACACATCCAACGTACCCGGATTGAACTGCATCGAGGCGGTGCTTGCGGGCGTGCCGACATCCGAAGCGTAGTGCGGCGTGCCTTCGCGCGTAAGGTTCAGGTGGTTCGGTCCGCTGTCGAAAGTCGGGTTCTGTCCGATGTTCGCGGGGCCTGCGCCGGGATCGTCTTCACCGAGGCGGTAGTTGGCTAAAACTTGAATGGCGCCTTGGCAGAAGGACGGCGATACCGCTGCCGTCAGCAAGCAGAAAGCGATCACGAGTTTCATGATGACTCCTTGCGGCATCTGCGGGATATGGGGCTTTCAGCCGAATATGGAGTGCCGCGTGAATTGGAACAGCGTAAGACACACAGGAAGTTTACCCGCACGCTATTTTCGCCGCCACTGGAAAATGGAGCAACCGAAAAATTGCGGCGAACACTCAATCCAGAGTCTGGCGATAACGCGAAACCCCGAGGGCAAGCGTGAGGACGGCGAACAGCGCAATCGGCCAAAGTTGAGGTGTGATGTCGGCGAGGGTATTCCCCTTCAGGAGAATCCCCCGCACGATTCGCAGAAAATGCGTCAGGGGAAGCACTTCACTGAAAATTTGCGCCCAGCGCGGCATGCCGCGAAACGGGAACATGAAACCGGAGAGCAGCAACGAGGGAAGAAAAAAGAAAAAGGACATCTGAATCGCCTGACGCTGGTTCTGGGCGATCGTGGAAAATGTAATCCCCACCGCAAGATTCGCGGTGATGAACAGGAGCGTGACAGCCAGCAAAAGAAGAATGCTGCCGGTCATGGGGACTCTGAACAGGTAGCGCGCCGCAATGAGAATCAGAATCGCCTGAATGTATCCGATGAGAATATACGGGAGGATTTTTCCAATCAGAACTTCAAGAGGGCGTGTCGGCATGGAGAGCAGGTTTTCCATCGTGCCGCTTTCTCGCTCGCGCGTGATGGCGAGTCCTGTGATCATCACCATGGTCATCGTCAGCACAACGCCCAGCAAGCCGGGGACGATATTGAACTGCGTGATCGCTTCGGGGTTGTATAGCGCGTGAATGCGCAGGTCGATCGGCGAATTGCCGACGGCGAGAAACGCGAGCGGGCCTTTGAGGTCATTCGATAACGCCGAATCCAGAAGCGATCGGAGCGACCCAATCGCATTGCTCGTTGCCGCAGGATCAGTGGCGTCGGCCTCCACCAACACCGAAGGACGATCGCCGCGAAGCAAGTCATGGGAAAAATTCTGGGGAATGTTGATGACAAACTGCACGTCGCCGTGCTTCAGAAGATCCTGGCATTCCTGTTCGGTTTTGACTTGGCGGACGAACTGAAAGTAGTTGCTGTTCTGGATGGCTTGCAGCAGGGTGCGCGCCTGTGGGCCGTGGTCGGCCATGAGGACCGCGGTGCTTAGATGCTTCGGATCAGAATTGATGGCGTAGCCAAAAAGCGTGAGCTGGATGAGGGGGACGCCGACCATCATCGCGAAGGTGACGCGGTCGCGGCGCATCTGGATGAACTCCTTGACGACCATCGCCCAGCAGCGGCGTAACGAGATTGCGTGAAAGAATTTCATGTCGAAAAATTATCCTGAGCCCGATCCATCAAATGGATGAAGACATCTTCAAGGCTTGAGCGGATGGGTTCCCATGCGTAGGGCTTCTGGCGGAATTCGGCGATGGCGTTTTCAATCGCCACGGAATCGCCGCCGCTGACATGGAGTGTGGTCCCGAAGGCCACCGCCTGTTCGACTCCGGCGCGGCCGCGAAGGCGCTCGGCCAGGTGGTGAAGGTCCGGGCCCGTGGCCGACCAGGTGGTGAGGTGCGCCTGGTCGATCACTTCGGTGACGGTGCCGTTGGCCAGCAGATTGCCGTAGGCAAGATACGCCAATCGATGGCAGCGCTCGGCCTCATCCATGTAGTGAGTCGCGATGAGAAACGTAAGACCGTCGGCGGCCAGATCATAAATTTGATCCCAAAACTCGCGGCGCGCCTTGGGGTCCACGCCAGCCGTGGGTTCATCCAGCAGCAACAGCTTCGGTTGATGGATGAGACATGCCGCGAGCGCCAATCGCTGTTTCCATCCGCCGGACAACTGGCCGGCAAGCTGGTTCTTTCGGTCGGTGAGCCCCAGGCGGGCGATGGCATCTTTGACCACATTGCGGCGATTCTTGATTCCATACATGCGCGCGACGAATTCAAGATTCTCCGCGATCGTCAGATCTTCCCAGAAGCTAAACCGCTGGGTCATATAACCGACCTGCCGTTTGATGGCTTCCGAATCGTGGATCACATCTTTGCCCAGGCAAGTACCAGAACCGGCATCGGCTCGCAGTAGCCCACAGAGCATGCGGATGAATGTCGTTTTACCGCTGCCATTCGGGCCGAGAAATCCATAGATCTCTCCCTTGCGAACCTGCAGCGAAATGTGGTTGACGACCGTGCGATCACCAAAGATCTTGGTCATACCGCTCACATCAATGGCAAGATCCTCTGGCATAGGTCACGGGCCTTTGACGAGGTCAACGGGTTGCCCCGGATGAAGTTTGATGGCGGTTGCCGGATCG
Organism: Tepidisphaerales bacterium; assembly: GCA_038230975.1. Taxonomy (GTDB): domain Bacteria; phylum Planctomycetota; class Phycisphaerae; order Tepidisphaerales; family Tepidisphaeraceae; genus JANXVV01. The sequence goes on along the minus strand of JBBRMF010000113.1, from coordinate 9,606 downwards.
AAGACCACCTCGACCATGAAGACAAGCTTGTCGCGGCTTTCCTGGCTGAAGATCACCGGCGGCGTGTACTCGGCTCGCGGAGAAATGAAGCTGACCTTCCCCGCAAATGGCGTCACCACGCCATCAACGCTCACGCGCACCGCATCACCCAGTTGGAAACTACCGATGCGCGGTTCCGGAACAAACGCGCGCACTTTGATATTCTCGGGAGGCAACAATGAAACAACGGGGTGGCCCGCGGCAACCCATTCGCCCGGTCGATAGAGAATGTCGATCACCAATGCCGATTGCGTCGCATCCTGATGTTTTTGAGATAGATTCCACTGGGCCTGGGCGAAGGCGGCCTCGCGCGCGTGAACTTCCGCTTCGGCCGCCGTGATCTGATCTTCGCGCAGTCCCAGCCGCGCGGTTTTGAGATCGGCTTCCAATTGGGCCACGCGCCGTTGGGCCTGATCGCGATCGGAGCGGGTCTGGTCGAAATCCTGAATTGAGACAGCCTTCGTCTGCAGAAGTCCTTCCACGCGGGTGAATTGCTTTTCCGCGTAGTCCAGCGCGCTGCGCGCCTGATCCAGTTGTGCCTGTAGCGATTGAACTTCAGACGGACGTTTGCCTTTGCGAGCGTCTTCCAGATTGGCACGCGCCTGGGAAAGGCGACTTTGTGCTTCTTCGCGGACGGCGGTCTCCAGAGCATTTTCCAGTGTAAATAGCGGGTTGCCGCGCGATACCGAGCTGCCGCGTTCCACAGAGAGAAGATCGAGGCGGCCCGCAACGGGTGAAGCGACATAGACAAATTCACCTTCAACGTAGCCTTGAATGCGATCGGTCGGTGAGCGATCGCATCCGGTGATGAAAAAAAACACGAGCCATATCCCCGCGAACAACGCGAACCGAGATTGAGCCGGCGAAAATAAATATCTGTGCCCGATCATTTGTCTGCCCTCCCGTTCCGGACGATGACACCTTCCAGCACGATGCGGATGATCGCCGCGAACGCGGTTTTAGGAGTCAGGTTAAGCTGAACCATCTTCCGTGGATTCAGGATAGCCTCCATTGCGCCGAGAAGTATTTCAATGATCAACGTGACAGAGATATCTTTTCGGACGATGCCTTCCGAACGTCCGTGAGCAATGAGCTTCTTAAAGTGTAGTCGGATCATTTCTTCACGGCGGTTCTGGATCAGGGCAAAAAGCTCCGGGGATTCACGTTCCATGTCTCGAACGAAATCGGGTTTGATCTCTTCTGAATGGTGACGAATGCAGGCCAGAAACGCGTGCAGATCGGCCAGAAAATGGTCCGATGGATTGGCCGTAATACTGGCAAAGCCCGCGTCTACTTCCTCGAGCTTGAGTTGAATCGCCTCGCGCAGAAGATCCATTTTGCTCGGAAAACAGGCATAAAGCGTCTTCTTGCTCATGCCGAGTTCCCCGGCCAGGTCGTCCATGGTGACGCGGCGAAACCCGTGCGCGAAGAAATGCCGGCGCGCGCCGTCAACCATCCGCCGCCGCGCAGCATCACGATTCAAGCCATCCAATCCATCATCCCGTGTACGAGGCATTTGGCACTCCGCGAAAACTTAGGAAACTCAAATAGTATTAGCAGTTTCCACTGTGATGTCAAGATGATGGAGATCTTGTCATCCGAATGTCTTTGGGAGGGGTGGGAATCGGTCGCCGCGACAAGCGAAGAGGTGAAGAACTCCCTTCCAAACACTAGTATTTACTATCGCGGATCGGCGTGGCCAGCAGTCTATGAGGCCGAATGGAGTTGGGTCCGACGGGGTTTGGTCGCGGGATCGAGGGGCAGCCATTGGTCCCACAAATGCTCTGCCAGTCCGAACGACATGGTCATTCCCGTGCCGCCGGTCGCGGCGACGACATGGATGCCAGGCTCCGGTTCCAGAACCACTGCGGGAAGCTGAGGATGTTTCACGTATTCACCGCTCCAACGTCGTTCGATGCGTTCATTGGGGAGCGTTAAAAGCGCGCGGGCATGCTGGAGGATCAGGCGGTCGATTTTGTCGCTGCTGAAGGGTGTGATCTGGTCGTCGTATTCGTGTGAGTCGCCGATGACGACTTCGCCGGCGCTGTTCTGTGAGAACAGGACGTGGATGCCAAATTGATTGATCTCTGGCATCTCGGTGACGATCCGTTGCCGTAGCCCGGGCAATGAAGGGCAGATACGGAAGTTGGCATAATGCTGAAGCGTCAGGCCCCCGGCAATCATCGGTCCCATATCCCAACCCGGCGATTGTGACGCGGTGGCGAGCATTTGAAGTTTGCAGCGTCGCAGCAGTAAGTCGTTGAATAGATGGGGATACAGCGTTTTGTGATCTGCGCCGCCGCAGATGATGATCTGTTCGGCCCGCCAGCGTCTGCCGTCGGAGGCGATGACGTGGGGTGCTTCGATGCGCGTGACGGTGGTGTTGAAATGGACGTGAACGCCGTGGGCTTCGGCGAGCCATCGGGGCAGGCGGGCGATCGCCTCGCGAGGATCGACGTTGACCTCTGTCGGGCTGAATAAACCCCCCAGCAGGCCGACCGGATTGACCGATGGGCATTGCCGCAACGCTTCGGCGGGGGTAATCATCGCGCATTCGTATCCCAGGGGCGGGCCAGCTTGCGAAAATTCTTCGAGCACGGCCAGTTCATCCGGCCGGTGCGCCAGGTGAATGGACCCGCATTCTCGTGCCCACAACCCTGCGGCCTTGGCAAGGCTAAGCCAGATTTCCCGGCTGCGCAGCGCGATGGGATGATTCTCAGCGGTCTGCCCGACGCTCCAGATCATCCCGAAATTTCGGATCGAAGCTCCCTGCGCAAAGCGATCCCGCTCCAGCAGCGCCACGGAGTAGCCGCGTCTTGCGGCTTGAAAAGCATGCGCCAGGCCGGTCACACCACCACCGACCACGACCACTTCCACAGCTTCGATCTGCATCATCACTCCAACCTGGGTTTCTCGAGCGCGGAAAAGTGTTTCGGCACTCGATTGAAATGTCGAACTCAAACGTAATTTATCCGGCGGCGACGGGTGCGGCGGACAATTCCGCAGGCTTTTCCATTGCCTTTGGCGAAGTTCGTCGAGTCAGGAAATAAATAGCCGCGCAAATCGTTAAAACCCCACCGACTGCGGCAAGGAAATAGGAATAACCTTTAAAGAACGCAAGGTGGGAGTAGTTGGGCCGAAGCAGATCCTTGTACAGCAGGATTCCGACGGCTCCGGTGTATCCCAAAGCGTCTGGAATTCGGTGGGGGCGCATTTCGTCAGTGAGGCGTGCGCCTGGGCCGGTGTGAAGCTTCCTGAAGCAGTCTCGGTGCTGGCGGGAGATCATGATCTGCTCCTCGCGGAAATTGCCCAGCCCCGTCTTACTTGTATCGATCATGCGCCGCGGCGAGTTGGCTACCTTGCGGCTGCTGAGTTGGACCGACTGATGCAAGGTGGCACTGCTGAGGCACCGGTGCTCGTGGAGCCTGAAGGAGTGATCGCACGGGATTCAGTGGCGCGCGTGCACGTCAAGGATGAATTGGTGGCGGAGGTGATCGACATCATCCGCGCCAATGCTGGCCGGAATATCACGATTCAGTACCTGATTGACACCGTCGCGGTATCCCGTCGCAACCTGGAGCGACGATTTCGCCAGGCGTTAGGGCGCGGTCCTGCTGCCGAAATCCGACGCTTGCGGCTGATTGAAGCGCGCTCGTTGCTTGCCGAGACAAGCTTGCCCATCAAACAGATTGCGATCCAGTGCGGGTTCGCCAACCCCGAGCAACTGCAACGTTTGCTCCGCTCCGAAACCGGTCTGACGCCGGTGCAGTATCGAGATGCACACCGACGCAATGTTCACCCGGCAGCCGTGTCGCCCAATCCAACGACGACGAAGAACCGCGACATTGTTCATCGACCGTTGCCTGAGGATCTCGGGAATCGCATTGATGAGAATTCTACCCGAGTCCCGCTGACACCCTCACTGGATCTCAGCCATTTGGAGTCGCGGAAACCGCCGTTTGTGAGTTGATTGTGAAATCGACTGCCGGCGGTATCGCGGTTCCTCATAGGCCGCTGTCCACGAGCCGCCGATCAATCACCGCAAGAAGATCCGGAAGATCGGCGACGGATTGAATCACGTAATGCGCTCCGGCTTCCATGAGTCTACTCTCAGCGGCGCCCGTTTTACGCTGCAATTCAGCAGGGTTCATCTCAGCCAGTTCAGATGCGGTAAGTCCCAATTCGTTTCCGGTTTGTGACAAACCCACACACCACACACCCGCGTTGCGGCCCTCGGCCATTCCCGCGACCGTATCATCCACCTTCACCACCGCTCGGGGTGGATGCACGTCAAGCCGGCGCATGTTCTCGAAAATCATCCAGGGTTTTGGCCGGCCCGCCCCGACTTCGTCGGGACAGACGAGGGAATCCACCTCGAGGCCCTGCTTTCGCGCAAACCGATCCAATTCGTTCATCATTTGTGATGAGTATCCCGTACATGACCCGATGCGCAGTCCGTTCTTTCGACAGGCTGCAAACGTCTCAAGTGCGCCGGCGATTACGGTGGAGTGTCCGGAAAGATTTAGCGTTTGCATCGGCGCGAATGCTTTGAAAAGCTCGTCGACACTTTCAGGGGTTGAAGGTCGCCCATGAACGCGCGTCCACTCGGCGGCGACGGCCGGAGTGCTGAGAATCGCGCGCAGATGATCGCGCTTTTCCAATCCCATCGGACGCCGCGCGTCCTCGTTGCTTAGCTTCACACCGATCTTGGTGAAAAGCTGTAGCAACGTCGTGATCGGGGCGAGGCTCCCGTGATCGACGATCGTGCCGGCCCAATCGAACACAACTGCGCGGAGATGGTTGTAAGACATCGCCATATATTTACGGAACGGCCGCAGGTCTGCCACCGCAAGTCGCAGAATGCGGTAAGAATGACGCGATCAGACTGCCGATTCACCGATTCTCCGACGATTGCGCGGATTCAACTTTTCAATGCCGCCATGATGTGAGCGCGATAGTGTTCAAGATCAGGGGTTGCCATGCCAGGCACTTTCGCGATGTCATCCCACCGACGCAACTCAACCGCCTGTGGAGCAAAATCCAAAGCGATGAAGCGCGCGGCTTCCTCCGGTGAAAAAATCCCACCCTGCAAGGCCAGGCTCTGCTTTGATGCCGGGGACAAAGCATCCAGATAGGCGGAATCCGTGGCGCACAGGTAACGCTTGGCCTCGACATGCATTCGGACCGGTTCAACAACGGAAGCAGGGAACCTCTCTTGAAGCCAAAGTGCGCCGAGGTCCTCATGGGTATCATCAATGCCCGCATCCGCACAGTCTTCGGGCAAATCGTGAAGCAGGTGACCGATATCGTGGAGCAGGGCGGCGGTGATCAAATCGCTTCCGGCACCGGCAAGCTCAGCGGCAAATTCCGCCTGGAGGGCATGCTCGATTTGTGAAACCGCTTCACCGATATACGCGTTTTCACCACGGCGGTGAAACAAATCAACGATCACCTCCGCAGTCTCATTGGCTTGGCGACGGACAAATTGCGTGGGCTGCGTCTTCATCTGGATAACTCCTTGTGAGGTGACCTTCGTGTTCAATTTGCGAGAAGTTTATTCGGTATATGTGTAAAGAATTTGAAGATTGCGCTAATGCCGCAAACCTTCGTGCAGGATGCGCTGAATTGATGAGGTTACCACGTCACTCCCTCGATTAGGTTGTCTTTTCGCAATTCGTTTCCCGGTTGCTGCACTCGCATGTTGCGGGAGTTGGTGACTTGGGACTATCAGGGCATTGATCGGAAAAAGGAGAGTTGTATGAAGTCACAATCGCGTTTCTTATCGGATCATTTGACGAAGAAGCACCTGCGCCTCGGCGCGCTGCTGGCAACGGCCGTGGCCGCCGGTCTCGGACTGGACGCCCACGCCGCTTCCGGAACATTTAACAATCCTGCCGGTGGAAGCTGGGGCACCGCCGGCAACTGGACCGGTGGTATTCCCCAGAACTTTGACGATACCGCAGATTTCTCCACACTGAATCTGACCGGCGATGCGACGGTCACGCTTGAGGGTTCGCGGACCGTCGGCACGATGATCTTCGGCGATACGACCCCCGGCAACAACTGGATCATCAACAATGGCGCGGGCACGAACATCAACGTGCTGACGCTCGATGGCACGACTCCAACCGTCACCGTAAACAACGGCATTGCCTCGATCAACTCGGCCTTCGGGTCCGGAACCAACGGCCTGACGAAGGCCGGTTTGGGCACCCTGGTGTTCAACGGCAACTACGTCGCTTCAGCCCCCGGCGTCGCTTCGGGCAACTGGAATGTCAACGCCGGTGTCCTGCAACTCAACAACTTTCTTCTGACTCAAGACCCAACCATCGCCGGTGGTATTTCCGGACCCGCGACGGGCTTCACCATCGCGGGTGGCGCAACCGTCCGAATGACGGGTACCCTCTCGATCCAGGGCTCCGGCAATGATGACACCTCGTTCATCAACGGTGCCGGCACCCTGCAACTGCGTGATGGGGCTACCAGTTCTGCACTGAATCCTTCGATCATTTACGGAATTGTTCCCAACAGTAACGCCGAAGACGGTGTCTTTATCGATACGGCAGTCGCGCTTGGCAACAATGGCTCTCACTGGATCACGGGTCAGAGCAACCACAACGAATTCTCCGTTCACAACGGCGACTTGATTTTCACCAACAGCCTCAGCGGCGCGGCTGGCATCACGCTCGCCGGCAAGCCCTTTGGCGATCCATACTCCCTTGTGTTCAGCGGCGACAACTCCGCCTGGACCGGCGCTCTAACGCTCGTCGAAGGATCGTTCGTTCCTTTTGATACCGGCACGAACGTCAAAGCCATCGGCGCGAACAACGCGGTTGTCTTCAACCCGGGCGCAGGACAAGATGCCCGCTTCTATCTTTACGGCCAGGACGTCACGATCGGATCGCTCTCTTCCACCGGCACTGCTGCAGGGACCATGTCCATCCGCAACGCCGAATGGACGACCGACGGGGGTGGGTCGCAAGGTTCGCATTCGCACGTTCCGCACTTGACCCAGGCAAACCTTTTCATCAACCAGACTGTCAGCGGCACGTTCGCGGGCATCTTGGAAGACGGCCCGAGCGATCGCGCTCCTGACGTGGCCGTCTAATTCCCGCTCGCCATCGTCAAGAATGGCGCGGCGGCATTGACGCTCACCAGCGCTAACTCCTACACCGGTGGCACAATCGTCAACCAGGGTATTCTCGAAGCCGCCGGTACGGATGGCGTAAACAACCTCGGTACGGGGACGATCACCGTCAACGCGGGCGGTATTCTGAAACTGAGCCACTCCAACGTATTCGGCAACGGTGCCGCAGTGGGCCCGGCCATCACCCTCAACGGGGGTGTGGTCACGAACGCCAACAGCAGCTTCAACAGTCTCGGCGCAATCACCCTGAACGGTGGCACCCGAAGTCGTAAATTGAGGCGAAAACCGCTCTAAATAATTCGGCGCTGTGCGAGAAATTAATCGACGATGAATAAGGGCGATTGTCTTTGAGAAAGACCGCGACTGCACGATCGAATGCTGAACAGATTATCAATCCCATTTTGCTAAAGTGTTATTTTTGCATTCCAAACGAATTAAGTGCAAATTTCCGTCAGCATCAATCCGAGGGTTAGAGTTCAATAGGGAAGGTTAAAAACAATGCCATATACTGCTGAGATTAGCCGAACGAACCCCTCTGCGTTTCTTTTTCTCATCGATCAATCGGGATCAATGCAAGAAGTCATGGATCCGTCGAATGTTCAACCTTTGGATAAACCAATTAAGGTCGACGGCCAGCAATATACTCATACTGCGTCGGGCAAAACCAAAGCACAAGTTGTCGCTGATGCAATCAATCGACTGCTGCAGAATCTTATTATCAAATGCGCTAAGTCTGAGGGCGTGCGCGATTACTACCACGTTGGCGTGATTGGATACGGTGGTGATAACACCGCCGATCGAGTCGGACCGGCTTTCGCGGGTTCGCTTGGAGGGCGCGAACTCGTCCCCGTTAGTGAAATCGCAAACTCCCCCGCTCGCATAGATGACCGACCTAAGAAAGTCGATGACGGTGCCGGTGGAGTAATTGAACAGAATGTGAAGTTCCCCATTTGGTTTGATGCCATTGCAAATGGCGGCACGCCAATGTGCCACGCGCTAGCCAAGGCCAAGGAAATTGCAACCGGCTGGAATGCGCAACATCCCAACGGCTTCCCGATGATAGTTATTAATATTACCGATGGTGAGGCAACTGACGGCGATCCCATACCTCCGGCAGAATCACTTCGGGCTCTCTCGGTTAATGATGGGAATATTCTGCTCTTCAACATCCATGTCACTTCGAAGAACGTACCTGCCATTGAATACCCTGATTCAGATGCTACGCTGAGCGACCAATACGCGAAGTTGTTGTTCAACATGTCTAGCGTCTTGCCAACTCACATGCAGGCCGCCGCGCGACAGGATGCGCTTCGAATTACGGAAATGTCTCGGGGATGTTCGTTCAATTCAGACTTAGTCTCTCTAATTCGTTTTCTAGACATTGGAACACGACCCAGTAACCTTCGGTAGCATCGGTGGATTCGCATGCACATTCAAGTCCGAACGTTCTGGCTGCCTAAAGCTGGAAATTCTAATGAGGATTACGAAGATGCTTGGTGCGCAGAAGACGTTAAACGTGCGGACTCCAATTTAGTGCGGTTTGCCGTTGCGGATGGCGCAACTGAAGCATCTTTCTCAGCACTGTGGGCTAACCTTCTCGTTAAGGCGTATAGTTCGGGACAAGTTGATGCGGCTAGTCTCGACAATCAGCTGCCGAACTTGCAAGCACTGTGGCTTAAAGATGTCGGCCAGAAGGTATTGCCGTGGTATGCCGAAGAAAAGCTACGATCGGGGGCTTTCGCCACGCTCCTTGGAATAACTTTCCGCCACGCTGAGTCCCGAAGCGATAGGGGATCGTATGTTGTGACCGCGATTGGCGACAGCTGCTTCTTTCAAATCAGGGCTGGCAAACTCTCCGACAGCTTTCCGCTTTGCCGGAGCGAACAGTTTTCGAGTCATCCGATGCTACTTTCCAGCTTGCCCGGAAATAACCAGTTCTTGTCAGAAACCGAGGTACAAGATGTCGGTGATTGGGAGACCGGGGATGTCATTTATTTAATGACCGATGCATTAGCGTGCTGGTTCTTAGCGGAGAGTGAAAGCGGCATCGAAGACCATGACATATTCGCAACTATCGATTCGCAAGAAGCATTCGGAAAATTTATCTCTGCTCTTCGAACCATGAAAACGGACCGAGGTGAACCGAAGCTGAAAAATGATGATGTAACTCTGATTAGGTGTAAGATACAGGCGCCGTTGTAGAGGGGCATATGGCTTGGCCTATCGAAAGCGACTACTACGAAGCGATTCAAAATCCCAGTTATTGCTTTTCCGATCCTGAATTGAAAGCAGGGTTACCACCTATGCTTCCTTCGGGGCTTCCGAAGTACGGCATGACGGGCAACTTCGCCAGCGTTTATCAAATGAATTGTCCCGGCAGGCGCTGGGCAGTTCGTTTTTTTCTTCGGGATTACAGTGAT
>JBBRMF010000112.1:0-15507 GCA_038230975.1 Tepidisphaerales bacterium | reverse complement strand
TCAACACGGGCTGGAAGCCCGTGCCACGAATTGATTCTCAAGATCAGTGTCGGCCGTTGTCCGTGCAAATCAGATTGCACGCTCGGTCGCCCAATCGTGGCAGGAGGCTTCAAATGAATAAAATCATCGTGTTCTTTGTGCTGTGTTCATTTCTCATTTCAGGTTGCGCTTCGACAAATCCGTTAAACTCCAAGGGCGGATCGAGCGAGATCGCGGCTTCCACAAAACCGGCGCTGGATATCGACTACAGCGAGGAAGCGTATCGTGTCGTTGCCGACAAAAACATGGTCTGCACCGTGTTGAAAAATGGCTTGACGATCATCGCCAAGCGCATCTCCTCGCCCGTGGTCTCGGTGCAAGGTCTTTGCCATACGGGCAGCGTCTACGAAGGGAAATGGCTCGGCGGTGGTTTGAGCCATCTGCTGGAACATCTGTTGGCTGGTGGGGGGAATGAACGTCGCACCGAGCAGCAAAATCGGGATCTGCTTCAAAACATCGGCGACAATTCCAATGCGTATACCAGTTACGACACGACCGTATTTTTCGTGAATACCACGGCCCCGCATTTAACCGAGGCGGTCGATCTGGTGACCGGCTGGATGTTCACCGCGAAGATCCCGCAGGCCGAATACAAACGGGAATATGAAGTCGTTCAGCGCGAACTTGAGAAAGACCTGGGCGAGGCGGACTGGGCGTTTTCTCAGTTGTCGGTCAGTAATCGCTACCTGTTAAATCCCATTCGCATGCCGATTGTTGGCTATCAGGATGTGATTCGCGGACTGAGCCGCGATGATGTGTACGCCTACTATCGGCTGGCGTATGTGCCACAGAATATCATCATCGGCGTGGCGGGGAATCTCGATCCTGAGGAAATGGTACAGGCGGTTCGGAAGTATGCCGGCAATGTTCCACCCGCGCGCGTGCCGTCGAAGGCGATCGTCGATGAACCCCCGGTGAGTGCGCCCCGCACCAGCGTGGCTACGTTTCCGAAGCTGGGTCAGGCAAAGTTGGAAATCGCGTTTCCATCCGTGAAACAATATGCCCCGGACATGTATGCCCTGGATGTTTTAGGTGCGGTGCTGGGCTCCGGTGAAAGCTCGATTCTGGTTGAGGAAGTGCGCGACAAGCTGCATTTGGTCAGTGCCATCGCCGCCGGGGATAATACGCCCGCATTTGTTGAAGGCAGTTTTCAGATCGATATGGAGGTTGCTCCGGACAAAATCCGACCTGCCACGGACGCGGTGCTTGACATTCTGGATCGCGTGAAAAAAGAAGGCGTCAGCGAAGAACGGTTGGCTCGGGCCAAGACTCAGCTGCGCGCGGCGGACGCATTCAATCGTCAGTCGGCAGAAACGGTTTCAACGACGCTGGTATTTTCGTACATGAGCACGGGCTATCCTGAAGACACGACACTTGCGAATTATGAAAAGGTGACCGCCGAGCAAATCAAAGCGGTGGCCAACAAATATTTCGACCGCGGCAAGCTGCTGACCACAGCGCTTCTGCCAGCGGTCGACGGGAAAGAGTTGACACCCGCCGGGCAACTGACGGCCGCCACAGATCTTTTACGCAATGCCGTTCCCACGACACAGAACGCAACGGCCTCCGCAGAAAACTCGATCCCAACCCGCCTTGAATTGCAGGATGGAACGGTGGTCCTTCTAAAACGGGTGGCGACGGCACCCGTGGTTTCCATGCAGCTTTACAGCTTGGGTGGATTGACCGCCGAAGACTCCAAAACCAACGGCATCGGCAATCTGGCCATGCAGCTCGTTCCGCGCGGCACGGCCACGCGCAGCGCACAGGAGATCGCCACTTTCTTCGATTCCATCGGTGGGCAACTTCAAACCACCAGCGGCAATAATTCATGGGCCTGGCAGGTGCAATTCCTTCGCGATGATATTTCCCGGGCGATGGAAGTGTTTGCGGATGTGGTCAAACATCCGGCATTTCCCGAGGATGAAGTAAAGGAAATGAAAGTGCGTGTGGTGGCCGCCCTCGATAGTCAGGACCAAAACTGGATGACGGGCGGGAACCGTTTTTTCCACAAGGTAGTCTTCGGGCCAAGCGGATCGCCGTACCAATTCACGGCACTCGGGACGAAGGAAAATGTCGAAGCCTTCAAATCGGAACAGCTTAAAGAGTGGTATTCGGAAAAAGTGCTCAAGGGGAAACGGGTGCTGGCGATCTATGGGGATATTGATGTCAACGCCGCGAAGCTGCTCGTGCAGAAATCATTTGGAGCGATGAAACCTCCCGAACAGTTGACAGGAAAACACGAGGGAACCATTCTATCTCCTTCCGGCACTTTGAAGGTTCATGATGCGAGCGAAGCTTCCAAAGTCATCCCCGAAGTAAACATCGAAAAAGTTGAAATCCAAAAGTGGGCCAACCCAGAAGCCGCCGTCTTCATCGGTTACAAATCAGACAGCCTTGTGAACGATAGCGCGCGGGACGTACTCGTAATGGCCGACACACTTACGAGCGGTTTCACCTATCCGACCGGTTACATTTTTGAAACGCTGCGCGGCATGGGATTGGTTTACGATGCAAATGCCCAGAATTTCTGGGGATTAAACCAAAAGCTCCCCGGCACTTTTTGGGCGTATGCCGGCTGCGATCCGAAGAACGTTGATGCGTGCGTCGATCAGATTTTGTTGAACATCGCGCGGCTTCAAGGGTCTGACAAAGACATCGATTTGGACTGGTTCAAAAGGTCGAAGAACTTGATTTCATCCGTGGATGCCATGGAACATGAGACGGCTGCAGCGCAGGCATCTGAGGCTGCAATGGATGAGCTTTTGGGACTTGGTTTTAACAGTCACGCGGATTTTACCAAGCGCATCAATGCGGTCACGGTCAATCAAGTGCGGGAAACCGCAAAGCAGCGACTGGGAAATTGCGTGATTGCCATCAGCACGAATAATCCAGAGTTGGTAAAGTCGAAAGCGGGCATACGAAAGTACGCGACTTTCCCTCCTGTTGATTTAGCGCCGCAGGGAGTTCAGCACGACACGGCGGCGAAGTAGTGGCGCTTTTGGTGTTGTTTTTGGGAATAGCGCTTCGTCACGCTTAAGAATTAGGGTTGTACGAGCCGCTCGGTGCCACGGGTCGCGGTACTCCGAGACCTGTGTCCTGAGTGCATCCAACCCGCACGGGTCTCGGAGTACCGCGACCCGTGGCACCATGAATCCTATTCGTGATAATGCAATGAGGTTCTTCGATGTACGACGCAACTCACACGATTGAAAAATTTCTCGATGCCGCCGCCGCCAAACAACCGGCACCGGGTGGGGGAAGCGTAACGGCCCTTGTCGGCGCGTTGGCGGCGTCCATGGGGGAGATGGTTCTGAATTACAGCGTGGGCAAAAAAAGTCTGGCGGAATATGAGCCGGAACTTCGCTCGGCGCTCGGTGAATTCACGCGGCTTCGAGCCATTATGCTCGAACTCATGGCCGAGGACCAGGCGGCATACGAGGCGATCACGGCACTGCGAAAACTGCCTGTCAATGCCGCCGATCGCGTGAATCAATATGATGCTACGCTTCTGGCCTGCATCCGTGTTCCCGAGGCGATGGCCGCCGGTGGCGCTGCCGCCCTTAAGTTATGTAGTCGGCTCGTGAACAAGGCAAACGTCTACCTTCTTTCTGATCTAGCCGTCTGTGCCGAGCTTTCGATGGCAACCGTGCGCTGCGGCATTTACAATGTTCGCATCAATCTCCCGGACGTTCCGGACCCGGCGGACCGCGAGTCGATCCGGAAAACGATCGATGCGATTCTTACGCATGCGACAGAATTGATCCGATCCGTCATCCCGAAAATTTGGATGCGCATCGAAAATGCCTGAGGCGTAGGATGGCAGTGAGCTTTAGATTAAATGGTGGCATGGGCGTCTCCCCCGTGCTTTCTGTTTTAAAAAGCGCGGGCGAGACGCCCACGCCACCGCTAAATCAATGAACGACCCGCGCGATTACAAGCTCGATCTTTCAACCGATGCTTCCGGTCCTAAGGCAGCACCGGGACCGCGGCCTTATGTGAGCGTGCAATTTGCCTGCTGCAATGTATATCTTCGCATCTACCGCAGCCCGGATGGCAAGAACTATCGCGGTCGATGTCCAAAATGCGGGCTGCCCGTCAATTTTGTGGTCGGTGACGGCGGCACGGATGCACGCACGTTTGTGGTACGATGACTCTCTGGACGGAGGAATGTTTGAGCACTGCAGTTCCAACTAAACCCGCATCGCCCGGCGGATATGAAGTCGGTCGCCCGCACGGAAAATGCGCCGTCTGCGGTGAACCGATTCAGCCGGACGACAAGTTCATGGCCGGACTTCGCGAAACGCCCATCGGTTTCGAACGGCTCGATTGCATGACCGATTGCTGGGAAAAACTGGATCGGAACCAGATCGTCGCCTTCTGGAAAACGACGATGCCGCGCGGTGAAGTGAAGAAGAAAGTCTTCGTCGACGACGAAGTCCTCTGCAGCCTGTTTGAACGGCTGGCGGGCGTCGAAGAACCTGCAAAACTTCAATTCCGCTTCGTACTCGGTTTGATCCTCATGCGAAAACGCATGCTGATTTACGAAGCCACACGCAGGGAAGCTGATCGCGAGATCTGGTCGATGCGCTTGAAAGGCCGGGATGATCGGCTCGATTTGCTGAATCCTCATTTGACCGAAGAACAAGTGATGGATGTCAGCCGACAGTTAAGCGAGATCTTGAACGAGGATTTATGAAAATTTCGCTCCTCGTCTCACTCTGTGCAGGTTCGCTCATTCTTTTGGCAGGTTGTCCGCCTGCACCAAAAATCACCGGCTACCACGGCCCGACCAGCCAGATGTATGAGGTCGTCACCGCGGTCAATGGCAACAACAGCGGTATTCAAACCATTTGGACCGACCACACCTTTAAAGCCTGGATTCACGACGACAAGGGCAAATCGCATTACGTCGATGGTGACGGCGTGCTGCTCTTTCGCAAGCAGGCCGATAAACCCGATGAATTGCTCCTGCAGGGTCAATCGATCATCGGCAAAATTTTTGAATTAGGCAGTTCCTCTGGCCCGGATGCGCAATACTGGGTTGCGGTCGTGCCGGAAATTGGCACCGAATGGTGGGGCTACTACAAACACCTCGGCAAGCCCTGTGTACGGCCATTGCCAATTCACCCTGATCTGGTGGTCGAGGTGCTTGGCGTGAATCAGATTGATAAAAATTTCCTTCGTCCGCCCGTGCCGGCCATGCGATTCAACAACGACGCTGACGTTTACATGTTTACGTTCAGTGTGCCATCTGCAACGAAATGGGTGATTCAGAAGGAAGTCTGGTATTCTCGTAAAACGCTGTTGCCGGTGAAAGTGTTGCTGTTCGATGAAAATGGCCGCGTGCTGTTGCGAGCGGACCTATCTGAACATGAAGCAATTGACGGAGGCAACGGGCGAAAAATCGCAACGCAGTATAAGCTGTTCTTCCCTGAAAGCAGGGATCGGTTGGAATTTAGTTTTAAAAGTCCGAAGTTGACCAAAAAAGGCTTGCCTCGGGCAGGCACGATCCAGCGCCGACCCCCAGGCGACGTGCGAGAAATTCGAATTGACGAGGAGTGCGGTGACTAAGTTGCATCTTGTAAAAAAGGATCGTTCCCGTGCAAAAGGGTGGCTAGGGGGCATGAGTCGTTGTGCGCCCCTCGTAATTTGCGCCTGCTTGATATTTGTAAGCGCGTTTGCGCCTTCAGATCAAGCCCAAACCAATCCTGCGACAAAGCCAACCACATCGGTTGAACGCCGCTGGGAGCTGCTTGCTCACGGATCGGGTGAAAGGCTCTGGCTGGCGGTCACTACGCCCGCAAACTGGTCAGGCGTGCAGCAGTCCTTCGTCCGAGAGCGAGCCATGCAGGGGAATTGGTACGACTTGAGTAACTTCCCGAGTCGCCTGATTTCCGTGGCTGATCTCAAGGGGCAATTGATCGTCTCGGTGGATGGGGGCGAATGGAAACGCATTTCAGGCGAACAGTTCGCCAGCGGCCCATTGTTGCCTGGCCGTGGTGAAATACTGGCAGTTGCGGGGCAGGATTCCAGTCTCTGGGCGGTTGGATTCGCGGAGGGTGCCCGACCTGAAACCTTGACGCCGGCGACGAAGCGCGGAGCGGGAACAGTCGCCGCCACCAGCAAACCGGCGCTTCCCACCACACGGCCGGAGCAACTGCAATTGTTCCAACTGAAGTCTGAGCGCTGGGTGCACATTGCAGAACTTCCAACGGAAATCCGCACGGCTCAGGGCCGGGAAATCTCGCTGATCGTCCAAAAGGGAACCCCACTCATCGCCTTCAAGGATTCCGCGAACGCCATCACGATTTTACATTTTAACGCGGAAAGCAAAACGTGGTCGCCCGCAGGTGCAATCAAAACAAGTTTCACAGTTCGAAAACTTAAATTGATGACCGCGCGCGACAAGATAATTGCCTGGGCCGTGGGTGAAAACGGGGTCGGGGCGTTCTATTTCCCGAAGGACAATCAACCCGCGCCTGATTCGGTCTGGCGCGAGCAACTCTTATCCGTACCCGCCACCGTGAACGTGATGGATACGTCGGCGACGGCGGCCGGTGACGAACTCCATTTGTTCATCATCCGCGCCGATGAGGAATTTGTTGAACAGAAATACAGCCTCGGTGGAAAGGAACAACCGAACTCGCTGGCCGAACTTCCACCCCCGACAAATCCTGATGAAACCACGTTGAAGGAACTCATCAACTGGGGTTTACTCGGAGTGCTGATGGTCGTCACGCTTGTCACGGCCAACAAAGGCGGAAGCGCTGAAATCGTCGTCGTAGACAAAGTTGAACTGCCCGTTGCCGCTTTTGGGTTGCGTCTCGCTGCCGGCTTGATTGATCTTTGGCCGGCATACATCTACGAAATTCTGGTGGTTCATCACTTCCAAAATGGAGTCAAACTTTCGCAACTCTATACGGATCGATATTTGGTTCATGCCGCCTGGATTCTCACGGCAGTCTATTTCCTGCACATGGTTCTGGGCGAAATCTTCTGGGGAAAGACCCTCGGGAAGCTGTGCGTTGGCTTGAAAACTGTTGCGATGAATGGCCGTCCCTCGCCCATCGGTTCGATCGTCCTTCGCAATCTGATGAAGATGATCGAAGTGCTCGTTCTTCTTGGATTCCCGCTCATCGTCATCTTCTTCAATCCCCTCCGCCAGCGCATCGGTGACATTGCCGCCGGGACTGTGGTCATCGCCAAGATGCCAAGCAAGAAAGAGACTGACCCCAAGGAAAAAGAATTGGATTAGGCCTTGTGCGGTGCGTCTGGGGTCTGATATTTCAAAGAGAATAGGCGTAGCTCGTTGGAGTGAGCTACGCCATTTACGTCATTTGCGTTCTATTCCTTCACCGAAGCCATCTTCGCCTTTGCTTCTGCGGGCACATCGATCTTCGTGCTGCCCACGTCTTTGATCTCGATGGTGGTCGTACGGTTGATATCACGATCGTTGCCGTTGAAACTGATGGACCCTTGAACGTTGTACTCCATCTTTGAAAGAACGCCGTCCTTTTCCATCCAGAATTTCACGCTCCCCTTGGCATTGCTGATTTCTGGCGGAGTAGCGTTGGCATTGCCTCGACGGCCGAAGGTCATGAGCGCTTTGGCACCGTCCTCGGTCAACGCGCCAGAATATATATCATCTGTTTTGGCAAGCTCTTTCGTCTTACCGGCAAGCTCCTCTGCCTGTGCCGCAGGAGATTTAAAGTTGCGAACCGCGCGAGCGGCGAATCGACCGGGGTTGGGCTGACCTGGTTCTCCAGCACTGGCATCGGCAATGGATTTCCAACCGTCTTCCAACTTCAGTGCGGCTTGATCACCTTTCATGACCGCCTCGATCGTGTTGTCACCCATGGTGATGACCAGCGAGGTGAAGCCGTCCTTTTCAGTTTTTCCGGTCGCGCCGCCTGGCCGGTTCCCGCCCTCAGTCGTTGATTTCCAACCGTAGCTTGCGCTATCTGCCAGCTTCTTTGCCGATGCTTTGACGTCCGCCGCCGGGTCCGCATGAACTGCGAATGTCAAAACAGATAGAGCCAAAGTTCCCGATAAGAGTCCTCGAAACATAAAATCTCCTTCGTTCGCGATGTGAATGGATCGACCGGTGGCAATGATATCTACATTCCGCGATGTAGTGCAATCAGATTTTAACTGAATTTCTAATCGTCGATTGGAATCCGCTGGCATCAAATCGTATATTGGTGATCAACCACCGCTCTTTGAGGCTTGCGCAGAAATGTTGCTCTACAGCTAGTTCAGCCCCAAGTCCCCTGGCAAAGCCATCGGGGCGATTCCCATACCCGAATCTGGCCAGGTCGATCTCTCACAGGAGCCTCGATGATTGTTGATGCGTTGGAAGAATCAATCAGTGCGATCCTCGAACGAGTGGGAGCGCAACAATTCCCCGGTATATGGATTGTGCTTGTCGAAGCCTCCGACGTGCGTGCTCAACTTCGCCGTGCCGTGGAGCGTCGAGATGCCGGGGAAGCTCAACCGCTGTTGGGGATGACCTTCGCCGTGAAGGACAACATTGATGTCGCTGGCTACCCCACTTCAGTCGGTTGTCCGGATTTTGCATACAAGCCCGCAAAAACCGCGACGGCTGTTCAGTGTTTGATCGATGCCGGCGCGATTCTGATCGGCAAAACCAATCTCGATCAATTTGCCACCGGCCTGGTTGGAACGCGTTCATTTTTTGGCACGCCGGCAAATCCATTTAACGATCGATATATTCCCGGTGGATCAAGTTCCGGGTCTGCTGTCGCAGTGGCGCGGGGTCTCGTCGATTTCGCACTCGGCACAGACACCGCAGGTTCCGGACGTGTGCCCGCCGGATTCAATAATGTTGTGGGGTTGAAACCGACGCGCGGGCTTGTCAGTGCGGCCGGGGTGTTTCCAGCGTGCCGTTCGTTGGATTGCGTATCCGTCTTTTCGCGAACCTGTGAAGACGCGGCGCGTGTGTTTCAGGTTCTTCAGGAATATGATGCGACCGACCCATACTCTCGCAGGGTCGGACAAATTCAAAGTCGCCCGTTTGATCCACGGCGATTTCGCTTTGGTGTGCCCACCGCATCGCAACAGAAGTTCTTCGGCGATGCGGTCGCAGAGGCGAAGTTTCATGAGTCAATTGCGGAGATGCGTCGGCTCGGTGGAGAAGCAGTCGAGATTGATTTTTCCTCATTTGTCAGCGCGGCCAAGCTTCTCTATGAAGGCCCCTGGGTCGCCGAACGATTCGCGGCGGTCGGCAGCTTTATTGAGCGCTTCCCTGAATCCGTCCTTCCGGTCACGCGCGATATCATTCTGCGCGGACGGGACATTTCAGCCGTTTCGGTCTTCAAAGCCAGTGACGAATTAGGAGCATTGCGGCAGAAAGCACAGTCGCAATGGGAAAAGATGGACGTCTTGCTCCTGCCGACGACCGGGACAATCTACACGGTCGATCAGGTGATTTCAGACCCTTTGGTTCCGAATACAAATCTGGGTTACTACACCAACTTTGTAAATCTGATGGATCTTTGCGCGATTGCTGTTCCTGCGGGCTTCCGTCCGGATGGATTGCCCGTCGGAATCACTTTGATCGCTCCGGCTGGCCTTGATGCTGACTTGCTGGCTGTGGGGGACCGTTTCCACCGGGCGTCGAACACGTCAGTGGGCGCTACCGGGTTGCCGATTCCACCGCGATCACTCGATCTGGAGACACCGCGAGGTTGGATCAAGCTTGCCGTCGTTGGTGCCCATCTTTCGGGACAGCCTTTGAACCATCAACTGGTCCACCTGAATGCGCGGTGGGTGCGTACCTGCCGCACGTCGGCGGAATATCGCTTGTTCGCTTTACCGGGAACGATTCCGCCAAAGCCGGGGCTCATCCGCATGTCGAAAGGTGGCGTTCCGCAGGAGGTGGAAGTCTGGCAGATGTCGGCCGAGGCGTTTGGGGCCTTCGTCGCGGCCATCCCACCCCCGTTGGGCATCGGCACGATTCGTCTGAAAGATGGTGAAAATGTCAAAAGCTTCCTTTGTGAGCAATATGCAACCGAAGGAGCGACCGACATCTCGCATCACGGAGGTTGGCGGAATTTTCTGGCTCAGTCGACATAACCGTTTATGAAATAGAAGGCTGGCATCAAATTCGCTCTCTGTTCCCAGTGTCATTTCTAGCTTGGTTTGAGTGCGCAATACGTAATCGGTTGTGTGGCATTGGAGGTCTGGTTACGCGATGAGATTGTTCGTAGAAGACCGTTCTAGAAGCCTTGCCGCATCGCGACTGCCGATTGCGCGATTGCTGGGCATTGGCGCGCTACTCATTGGTGGTTTGTGCATTTCATCGGCACTGTTCATTCAAGCGCGTGCCGTTGCGCGGCGGGATTTGCGCGACGCAGTCTTAGAGAAATCCGAAAAAAGAGTGGAACTGCTCCGAACCCGCATGCTGGGATCCATGGACGTACTCCAATCGATGGCGTCCCTGTTCGCAGCACGACCTTCGCTAACCGGCGATGAGTACACCCGATTTGTGGCAGGTGCCTTAATCCGCCAACCTGAGCTGCAGGGACTGGGATGGGCCCCCTGAATTCTGCGCGATCGGCGCGACGAGTTTGAAGCCGTACTGAAACAATCAATGACCGGCTCCACCGGACTTTTGCAGCAGGATTCACATGGCAAAGTAGTGCCAGCTAAGGATCGAGACGAATATTTTCCCATCCGATTTATCGAACCGCTCCAGCAAAACGAAGTGGCCATGGGGTTCGATCTGGCTTCCAGCGAACCTCGCCGCAAGGCGATGTGGCGAGCCCGCGATACGGGAAAACCCTCCGCCACTTCACTGATCGAACTCGTGCAGGGTCGGGATGGGCGGCCGGGGTTTGTCGTCTATCTGGCGTCGTATAACGGAACGCACTCCACCCTTGCAGAGCGTCGCGAGCATCTGACCGGATTCAGCAGCGCCGTCTTTCGGGTCGACACATTGCTGGAGGCCACGGTAAAAGAGACCGATGGCGAAGGGTTGGATCTGCGTGTCACCGACGATGCCACGGGTGAGGATCTGTACGCATCTTCACGGGTCATCACATCGGAAACGCTTCCTCGTTGCGTTCAGTCGCTCGATATAGCTGCCCGACGCTGGACATTGATGTTCGTCCCGCGCGCGGAATTCCTCGCGCTGCACCGATCTAAGAACGAATGGATTGTCCTGGGCGTCGGCCTCATTTTTTCGCTGCTTCTCGCCGCTTATTTGTACGGTGGATTGCGGCGAACGATTTACATTGAACGGCGGGTTGTTGAAAGGACCAAGCAGCTTTCGGCCGAAGTAACCGAGCGCCGCCGCGCCGAACACGCGGCGCGGTTGGCGGAGTCCAAATACCGCAGCATCTTCGAAAACAGTGTTGAAGGTATTTTCCAAACCAGTCCGGACGGCCGGTATCTGAGCGCGAATCGTGCACTGGCTCAGATTTACGGCTATGAATCCCCGGAGCAGTTGATGGCGGATTTCGGCAATATCGCCATTCAGCTTTACGTTGAATCGGGTCGGCGGGACCAATTTGCAATCCTGATGCGGCGCGATGGAACGGTCAACGCGTTTGAATCGCAGGTTCGCCGCAAGGACGGTGGGATCATCTGGATTTCCGAGAGCGCGCGAAGCGTTTACGATCTCCGTGGCCGATTGCTGTATTACGAAGGTGCGGTGGTCGACATTTCCGAGCGGAAGCGCGAGCACGATGAATTGGAAGCGCGCGTTCGCGAGCGCACCGAAGCCCTTGCTGCCGCCAACGCCGCCAAGAGCCACTTTCTGGCCAGCATGAGCCATGAAATCCGAACGCCGATGAACGCGATATTGGGTTATGCGCAGATCCTTCATCGCGATCCGACGCTGCGCAACGGTCAGCGTGAAGCGATGGCAACCATTGTCGGAAGCGGAAACCATTTGCTGGGTCTGATCGATGAAATTCTGGATCTTTCCCGAATCGAGGCAGGTCGAATTGAACTGCACCAGGTCAACTTCGACCTCAACATGATGGTCGCGGATTTGTCCCGGATGTTCCGGCAACGCTGTGAGCAGAAGGGACTGCGACTGCAAATAAATTCACCTAACGGTTCTTCATCCATCGTGCGCGGGGACGAAAAAAAAATACGGCAGATACTCATCAATCTGCTCGGCAATGCCGTTCGATTTACTGACTCAGGGGTTGTTACACTCAGCATCGGCCGCGAATCAAAAACAATGTGTCGATTTGAAGTCTTGGATACCGGCATAGGAATCCCCCGGGAAGCAATCTCCAATATTTTTGAACCTTTTCAGCAGGCTTTCGGTGGCGCGGGTCGCGGTGGAAGTGGACTGGGACTGACCATTGCCCGACAACACGTCCGGTTAATGGGTGGTGAGTTGCACGTTGAATCGAAATCGGGTGAAGGCGCGCGATTCTTTTTCTCTCTGTCGCTTCCGGCTTCTGAGGATTCCGGCATTCGTGAGATCCGGAATGACAAGCAGGTGGACCATCTGGCCGCCGGACAACGCGTGCGCGCGGTGATCGTCGACGATGTTCGCGAGAATCGACAAGTGCTGGCGGAAATGCTTTCAATGGTCGGCTGCGAAGTTCAAAGCTTTGAATCCGGGACGGCGATGGTCGAATATTTTTCCTGTGAGTCCGTGCCTTGGCCTGATATTTTCTTCATCGATATTCTCATGCCGGATATGGATGGCATCGAAACGGCCCGACAATTCCGAACCTTGCCGCACGCCAATGGCGCGCGACTCGTCGCCACTTCGGCGGCGGCGTTTGAACATGAAAAAGATCTTTACGCCCGCTCCGGGTTTCACGAAATCCTCACCAAACCGATCTCCTGTGAACGGCTCTACGAATTGTTGATAATCTTGTTGGGCGCGGAGTTTGAATACTTGAACGATTCCGATGCATCGACCGGTGACATCAAGCGATACGTTATGGACCTGGCGGTCGAGGAAATAGCGGTACTATCGATCGAAATCATAAGTCGGTTGCGGGACGCCGCCGAATTGTGCGGTGTTACGGAATTGCGGAAGTGCGCGCTCGAACTCGAATCTGCCACTCCGGCTGCGGCAAATGTGGCTCAATGCATCCGCTCGTGTCTCCATCTTTACGATACCTCGCCAATCCTGCATTTGCTGGACGTCGCCACGGCTCCAGCTATTTCTGACGAGGCAATCAGCGTATGAGTGATCTACCGCCTGTTCCGGGTGAGCAAATCCTGATTATCGATGACATCCCCGCCAACATCGATCTTTTGGCCCGGTTGCTTGAACCCCAGGGCTATCGCGTCCTTGCAGCGTCCTCCGGTGAAGCGGGGTTGCGGGTGGCCGAACGCGCGAATCCGGACCTTATCCTGCTTGATGTCATGATGCCCAATCTGGACGGCTATGCGACCTGTAGGCAATTAAAATCACTTCCGGCGACGCGCGAGATTCCCGTTCTGTTCATCAGCGCGCGAGATGAGATGCGCAGTCTGGTGGAAGGCTTTCAGGCAGGCGGGGTTGATTACATCATCAAGCCTTTCCAGCCGGAGGAAGTGCTCGCCCGTGTTCAAACTCGTTTGCAGCTCAGCGGCCTTCGTCACGAACTTCGGCATAAAAATCAGGAACTTCTGCAGAGAAGCCAAGAGCTTACAAGAGCCAATGAAGAACTGCGCGAGGAGATCGAGAAGCGTCAACGAGTCGAAGAAGCGCTTGAAGTAGCCGATGAACAACTCTCCATTATTTCCGTCCGTGAGGCCGAGCGATGGGGATTGTCGGGATTTGTCGGCAAGAGCGGCACGCTGACCAAAATCGTTCAGGATATTCGTCGAATGCAGCGATTCGGCTCGGTGAACGTTCTGATTACCGGCGAGAGCGGCACGGGGAAAGAACTGGTGGCGCGCGCCGTTCATTTTGGAAGCAGTCGCGAGAAGAATCCCTTTATTCCCGTCAACTGCGTCGCCATCCCGGAAGACCTGGCGGAATCAACGTTGTTCGGCCATGTCCGGGGCGCATTTACCGGTGCGACCACCGATAAAAAAGGATATTTCGAGATCGCAGCCGGAGGGACATTGTTCCTCGATGAAATCGGTGACATGCCCGCGAATTTGCAGGCAAAACTGTTGCGCGTTCTTGAAGATGGCACCTTCACCCCTGTCGGTGCCACAAAAGAAAGGCGCACCGATGTCCGTATCGTCGCTGCCACCAACATTGATCTGCAACGCCAAATGAATTCCGGCGCATTTCGGCATGATCTGTATTTTCGACTCGCGCAATTTACTGTTCAAGTACCTCCTTTACGCGAGCGACGCGACGACATCCCGTTGCTCGCAGCGCATTTTCTTCGACTATTCGCGGATGAAATGGGATTGCCTACACCCGCTTTTGATGAACGCGCGCTTGCTGTACTGAAGGCACACGATTTTCCGGGGAACATTCGGGAACTGAAAAATATAATTGAGAGATCCCTCATCGAAAGCGGTGGGGGCCCCATTCAAATCCAGCACGTTCAGCCATCCTTTGTCCTGGGGAATCGAAAGCAATCCGTCTCCGTTCCCGAAGCCACTCGTTTAAGCGCTGCGGTTGCATCAGATGATTTGCCGCTCAATCTCGAAGCGGCCGAGGATCTGTTGATTCGACGGGCGCTAGCCGAAACCGGCGGAAATATTGCCGAAGCGGCCCGTCGACTCGGGATCAATCGCACACGCATATATCGTAAGCTGAGTGCGAATGGTTCATAGTGCATGTTCTTCCTCAACCAATACGTCATTGCCGCAATTTTAAGATCCTGATAGCCTGCTCGCCCGGCATGGATGATTCAACCGAGTATCGCCCCCTTCGCACCCCACTGGTTTCCCCCGGAGGCATCGAGCGCTTCGAGCGAGATATGACCGTGACGGTCGCCGCCGATGTTTCATTCAGGGCATTGCAACAAAACCTCGCGAGCGTCAGGCAATGGATTCCAATCGACGGGAATCCAAATCAGTCGGTGGGTGAATTGATCGAAATGAATTCAACCGGTCCATTGCGGCTGGGATTTGGAGCGTGGCGCGATCTGTTGCTGGGATGTCAATCCATCAATCAACGCGGCGAACTCATTACTGCCGGCGGTCGCGCGTTCAAAAATGTTGCCGGTTACGATCTGACCAAGCTAATGGTCGGACAGCAGGGCGTACTCGGAAAAATCGTTACGATGACGACGCGCACCTATCAGTTGCCGGAACACGCAATGATGGTGAGATTTGCAGCGGACACTCAACTCGTGAACCGATTGCTTCCCTCGGTTTGCCGGCCGCAATGGATGATTCTTAATCAGGAGGGTCTGCACGCTGGCTATTTGGGAGACGATCGGACGATCAGTTTCATTGACCGGGCTATTGTCGATTTTTCACCCAAATACCAAAAGCGCATCGAACCGAAAGATGAATCGGTCCACCGATCAGCACTCTGGGATTTAGAGCGGTTTTTGCCTCAGTGTACGACATCGGGTG
>JBBRMF010000111.1:0-15568 GCA_038230975.1 Tepidisphaerales bacterium | reverse complement strand
TAGATGCCCAGCCGAGCAGTGCGAATCAGGGATTGTCGGTTGCCGCGGCAGCGCCGATGGTGGCGATCGGCAATACCCAGACTGCGATGCGCATTTCGCCGGAGGATCTCAATCGCACCGTCGTCACACCGCGCCTGTTAGTACTGGCCAGCGATCTGGAATCGAAACTGGCCCAGCAGATTCAAAGTTCGCCACGCGATACCTGGGCACATCTGGATTTCCAACTTCTGCACTTTCTCCGTGATGAAAAGGTGCCTCAATTGGATCAACTCACGTCCCTGCCCCTGGAAGATCGCGAATTAGTGGCAGCAGTGTTGGATGGCCTTACCCTATTCCGCAACAGCCTGCGAGCCGATGGCAACATGCTTTTATCGCGCAAGGTAAAGCCTTTACTCGATCTGGCGGATCGTCTGCGTTCACAGGCCGACTTGAACATTCCAACCCTTTCCCTGTGTACAAAAGTAAATGGTTTCGGCGTGTACGAACCCATCGATCCGGTACAGTTCATCGCCGGAAAAGAACATGAGGCGATTATCTACTGCGAAGTCGAAAACTTCGCCTCGTCGCCGATGTCAGATAAGAAAATGTGGGAGACCAAACTTTCGCAGGAAGCCGTGCTTTACACCGAGACCGGGCTGCGGGTCTGGATGGATAAAGCCGGGACCGTTGTCGATCACGCGCGCAATCGCCGTCGAGATTTCTTCATCGTCAAGAAAATTAAACTGCCCTCGACGCTGACGATCGGGCGCTACCTTCTGAAGGTGACGGTTGAAGATCAACAAGCCAAACGTGTTGCAGAGCAGACCATGCCCATTGAAGTGGTCGCCCAGATGGAGACGGTGGTCGGAACAAAGTAACGCTTCGTCAGGCTTAAAAATGAGAGTGTGCACGGTAGTGGGTGCCACGGGTCGCGGTACTCCGAGACCCGTGTCTTGAGTGTATCCCAACGGCACAGGTCTCGGAGTACCGCGACCCGTGGCACCGTACACCCTATTCGTGACCAGGCAGTAGCAACAGCCCAGTGGCGGATTGCTGCATGGATGAACGGGCGTTTTTCGGGCCATCTTGAAAAATCCAGATGCCGCGAAAAACAACTTTCCTTCCAATCCTTCTGAACATCCGTTAGACATACCCGCACAGGAGATTCATCCCATGCGAGGTATTTTTCTTTCGACACTCATCTTGACCGCTGTTATCGCCGGATGCAGCGAACAGCGCATCGTCACCATCAGCACTCGACCGCTTCCGGCCAATGTGCGAATCGACGGTGTTGACCGAGGTTCCGCGCCGGTCACGAATACGTTCATTTTTGACACCAACAAAACCAGTTCGCGCGTCGATTTGATTCGTCTGGGTTACAAAGATCAATCGGTTGAGATTACGCTGCGAACGGAATCAAATCTGGTCGTCGATCTAAAGCCTCTCACGCGGAAAATCACGCTGAACGTAAGGCCTTTCCCGGCGAATCTTTTGATCAACGGGAAACCCATCACCTCGGTGCCGGCCTCCATCTACTCGCAGGATCTTGAATTCACTCTCGATTCAGCCAACAAATGGACCAGCTATAAAGTCACCGCTGAGCGGCCCGGGTTCCAATCCGCCGAACGCATCGTGACCTGTACCGATACTGATCCAAGCTACACCCTCACGCTCGAGCCCATGCGGAAGGAGTTGACGATCAACACCACGCCAGCGGGTGCCAAGATCCTGCTCGACGATGAAGAGATCGGCACGAGCCCCCTGACCTACCGCGGCAGCGACAACAAAGGGGTTCCGTTCAACATTGATCCACAGACCAATCGTTGGAATGAATACAAGTTGCGTGTGGCCAAACCCGGTTACGACCCAATCGACGCGAAAATTAGCTGGGATGATGCAAAGACCGATTATGCCGTTGACTTGCGGGCGAAAAGCAAAGTAGTGCTGATCTCCACGAATCCACCCGGCGGCGTCGTGACACTGGACGGTCGTGAACTTCCGCGCGACGCGAACGGCTCAAGCACCGTAACGCTCCAGTTTCCTCCAATCAATGAAAAAGGCGATTTAAAAACCTACACCGCGACCGTAACCAAGAAAACCCAGGATTCAGAATGGGAACCGAAGACGATTTCGATCGAATGGGATGGCGGCAAATCCGACTTCACCGTTGTGCTCAAAGAGATCAAAACGTTACCGGTGACACTGTTGGTTGCAGAACCAAAGCGCGGCGATGACGGTTGGACGCTCGCTCGCCGTTCGATTTTGACGACGGCGATGAAAGACGTGAGCGAACCGACACTCAAAGAACCGCCTCAGAAGCTGACCAATCTGCCGAAGGGAACTATGATCGATTCCCTGGCGATTTCCCCGGATGGCACTCGACTGATTTTCTCGCTGCTGCAATCCCGCAATGAAACTGACGTACGCTCACAACTCGTGATGATTCACACGGATGGCAGCGGAGGTGTGGAGAGCTTTTCCGATGGCAAGAGTCTCGATCTGCATCCGGCATTTACACCGGATGGCAAGAATGTCGTTTTTTCATCGAACCGAGGTGGAAAACGACAAAGTATCTGGCAGATGTCGGCCGTCGGGAATCCGGGAATCACGCAACTTACGAGCGATGACAACAACGACCTGTGGCCGAGCCTCGACGCGGCTCGACACCTGTTCTATCAGGCTTTCGTCGACACACGCCAGGATCCCCGAATTTTCCTGACCGAACTCGGAAAAACGACACGCACCGATCTGACACAGGCCGGTGGATTTCAACCGCGCGTCAGCCCGGAGATCAAACCGGATTCCGGCATCCTCCTGTTTTGCAACCTCAATGAAAAAACCGGCAAACGCGATATCTTCAGCGTGAAGACCGATGGCGGTGTTCCAGAAAACATTACGAACACTCCCGATGCCGACGATTTCGATCCGTCTTGGAATCACGAAGGAACCAAGATCGCCTTCGTCTCTGACCGCGGCGTGGATGAAGACCAACGCCATAACTTTGATATCTGGATGCTGGATGTTGCCCACCCCGGCCCACCGGTTCAACTGATAACCAACGGCAGTTGGGATGATTGCCCGGTGTGGGATCCTAGCGGAACGCACATTTACTTCCGCTCCAATCGCGGCGGCGAATGGGCGATCTGGCGGATTGCGGTGAAATAAGGGCCCCTTATTCACGGGAGTGGGGCTAGTGCAATGTCACACGTGTAACATAGGGTTGCGTTGAATCGGGTGCCACAGGTCGCGGTACTCCGAGACCTGTGCGGTGCGGATGCGAGGCACAGGTCGCGGAGTACCGCGACCTGCGGCACCCTAAATTAAAACTGAGACAAAGCACGAGGGCGAGTTTTTTTTCGTACTGTCCCCCCCCATCACACTTTCAGATGTTTCCACCCTCCCTGCCAGAACCGCGCCGCGGCAAGAACCCCTCTCATAAATAGTTCAAACGTCAGCACAAGCCAGATCGCCGTAAGGCCTTTGTGCAGCCAGGCGCCGACGATCATCACTCCGGCAAACCGGATCGCCAACACGCTGATCAAGCTGAGTACCATGACTGCGAATGTGTCTCCGGCCCCGCGAAGCGCACCGCTGAAAATAATGTAAGCCGCAAAACCGCATTGGATAAATCCGGTGATAAACAAGCATCGAGTGGTCAAGGCAGCGATGTGCGCATCGGGTGAAAGCCATGCCGCCGGATATCGGCCGAAAAAAATGAAAAACAGTCCGCACAGCGTCATCGCCCCACCCCCCACCGCATAGGCCAATAACGCGCTCTTCACCGCGCGGCGTACATTTTTCATCCCCAGACTTTGCCCCACCATCGTCGCTGCCGCCGCCGCGAAGGCCAACCCTGTCATAAAGCTTAAACTTTCAATTCGAATCGCATTCATATGCGCATTCGGCATGTCGTTGGTTGGATCGATCGTATTGATGACGCGCATAACACCAAAATTCGCCACCCACATCAGAACGCCTTCCATGGCCGATGGAACCCCAAGTTTTACGAGCCGTCTGATCGTCGTCCAATGCGGCTGCATCCGATGCAAATACAATCGCAATCCATTACGACCATGGAGCAGCACGACAAACTGCACCACCCCACCGAACACATACGCAATGATCGTTCCGAGCGCAATTCCGTTGAACCCTAACTCCGGCAAACCAAACCATCCCCGGCAGAGCCCGAAGCTGAAAAATAAATTCACGAAGTCCACTGCGATCATTACGACCGCAGCGGTGAATGTATCCCCGTAACCCCGCTGACATGATCCGGCGATTTGCATAGCCATCGTGAAAGGCAACGTCAGGGCGAGCATGCGCAAATACGGAATGGCAAAAGCCGGTGCCGCCCCCTTCAGTCCCGTAAAGCTTATGATGGGACCGGTCAGCAGAAATATCGCAATCCCCATCACAATCCCCAACAGCACCGCCGCCGACATTGACTGGCCGGTTACGCTGTTGGCCATCGATCGATGTCGAGCGCCTTTCGCCCTTGAAATAATCGCCGTCGTCCCCGCGCCGACACTCGAAACCAACAACCCAAAGAACCAGAGAAAATAGGTAATCGTTCCCACGGCTGCTCCGGCCGGTGCTCGATCGGTGACCACCTTCAACTTATTGGCCAGATAGGTATCGACGATGCCCACAGCCATATGCAGCATGTTTTCCGCAAGCACCGGCAATGCCAGCAAGAGCAGTTGACTGAGCAGCGGCGCATACCCTGATTCGGTGGTTTCATGGACTTGAAGAGTGCTTCGGTTCAATACGCGGTTCATGTTCGTGTCGAATCATAAGGACTCGGAGTCCTGTGTATACCGTTTGAGTTAAATCCGGGGTTAGGAGGGTGCGCGGCCGTTCCGCCGTGCCCGATTTCTCCCTCTCCTGGTACTCCGGGGGAGGGTTGGGGTGGGGGAAAATCCGCTAAACAAGTAAATCTATCGAAAAAGACCCCCACCCTCCCTCCCCCGGAGTACCAGGAGAGGGGATATGACCCGCCGATCTCGTCACGCACCGGGTTAAGTCACTTCCTACAATTTTAGCATCGCCTTGCATCGCCCTTCCCGATCTCGTATTCTTATCCATCCCGGTTCGCCGCGCGTGCGGCATGGGACTTAACATGACCAGTCCATCGGCTTCGGCTGGGGACTTGGTGTCTGGGAGATTGTAAGATGTCACTGTCGTTAGAAGCCAAGACTCAGATCGTTTCAGAATTTCGAACCCACGATAAAGATACCGGTTCACCGGAAGTGCAGATCGCGATCCTCACCAAGCGGATCAATGACCTTCGTGGCCATTTTGATTCCCATAAAAAGGATCACTCTTCACGCCGCGGACTGCTAAAGCTGGTCAGTCGGCGTAACCAGTTGCTGAAGTATTTAACGCGGGAAGACCGAAATCGATATATATCGATTATCGCGAAGCTCGGCCTTCGAAAGTAATAAAACCAACCGCAAGGGCACGAAGATTCGTGCCCTTGCTTGTTTTGATCGGTGCGATCACCGGTCTTGCCAAAAGGCTACCCCCGCCCGCCTTGCCCCCTCAGCCCATCGGCCTCTGGTTGAGTCTATCGCAAGAATCGGGGAGGGTTGCCACAGATGCACAAACCCGCACATGGAATCGGGAAATAACGAATTACTAACTTCGAATGACGAATGAAGACTAGAACAATCTATTTCTGATTTCGTGAATTCGAATTTCGTTATTCGTCATTCGCCGCCTCCCTTCCGTGTTTGGCTTTGTCCATCTGTGGCCCAAATATTCATCTATTCCATTGAGGCCACCAAGGACTTCTCGTAATGCAAGCAATCAAAGTTGAACGGGAAATCGGTGGGCGCATGCTCACGATTTCCACGGGGACCTTCGCCAAGCTCGCCGGTGGTTCCGTCACCGTGCAATACGGCGACACCGTCGTCTTCGGGGCCGTTGTCCGCGCCAATCCTCGTGAAGGAATCGACTTCTTCCCGCTCCAGGTCGACTACCGCGAGCGTCGCGCCGCCGCCGGCAAATTCCCCGGTGGTTTCATGAAGCGCGAAGGCCGGCCGACGAACAAAGAAATTCTCACCGCCCGCCTGATCGATCGCCCGCTTCGCCCCCTTTTCCCCAAAGGGTTCATGGATGAAGTGCAGATTCATCTGAACGTCCTCAGCTTTGATGGCCAGAACGATCCCGATATTTTCGCCGGCATCGCCGCCAGCGCCGCCGTCGCCATCAGCGATATCCCTTTCATCACCCCCATCGCCCACGTGCGAATCGGTCGCGTTGAAGGCAAGCTCGTCATCAATCCGACGATCGAGCAGTTGGAATATACCGACATCGACCTGGTCGTCGCCGGAACCAAGCACTTCGTCAACATGATCGAAACCGGCGCCCGCGAGGCACTTGAAGACGATATCGCCGACGCCATCGAATTCGGCCATAAGGTGCTGATCGAAATCACCGGCATGATCGAAGAGCTGCAAAAGAAAGTCGGCGTCGAAAAAGTCGGCACAATCAAGCAGCCCGATGCCGAGCTCGTGGCCGCCGTCAAATCGCGCGTCAGCGCCAAGATTCGTGAAGTCAAAGGCAAAACCGGCAAGCATGATCGCGGCGACGAGGTCAAGAAGATCCTCACCGGCCTACTTGCGGAACTGGCCCCCGCCGTGAGCAATCCAGCGGCTCACTACTCTGAATATCTCACGCAAAAGCATAAAGAAAAGCAGGTTCGCCTCGTGTTCGCCGAAGTGGAAGAACATGCCACGCGGGAAGCGATTTTGGCGGGCGTCCGCCCCGACGGTCGCACCTACGATCAGATTCGCCCGATCAGTTGCCAAGTCGGTATTTTGCCGCGCGTGCACGGCTCATCCGTCTTCACCCGCGGTGAAACCCAGTCGATGTGTACCGTCACCCTCGGCACCAGTTCCGACGAACAGATGGTCGATGGCCTGACCGATGAATACAGCCAAAAGTTCATGCTCCACTACAACTTCCCCAGCTACAGCGTGGGTGAAGTGCGTCCGATCCGCGGCCCCGGTCGCCGCGAGATTGGTCACGGCGCGCTCGCCGAGCGCAGCCTGATTGCCGTGCTGCCCGGCGTCGACGTGTTCCCATACACCGTCCGCATCATCAGCGATATCCTTGAATCCAACGGCTCATCCTCCATGGCCTCCAGCTGCGCCGGTTGCCTGGCGCTCATGGATGCCGGCGTGCCGATCACCAAGCCGGTTGCCGGCATTAGCGTCGGCCTTGTTCAAGAAGGTGACAAGATCGCGCTCCTGACCGACATCATCGGTGAAGAAGATCACTTCGGTGACATGGACTTTAAGGTCTGCGGCACCCGCGATGGCATCACCGCCATTCAGCTCGATATCAAAACCGAAGGCATCAACCACAAGATCATTCGCGATACGCTCCACCGAGCCAAAGCTGCCCGATTGGCAATTCTAGCCAAGATGGCCGCCACGCTCCCCGAGCCGCGCAAGGAAATTAGCCAATATGCCCCGCGTCTTTTCACGGTCAAGATCGACCCGCAAAAGATCGGCAAGCTCATCGGCCCCGGTGGCAAGAACATCAAGCGCATCCAGGAAGAAACCGGCGCGAATGTCGATATCGAAGACGATGGCACAGTCTACATCTCGGCCGTCGACGGCAAAGCCGCCGAGCGCTGCCGCGATCTGGTCGAAGCCATGACCGCCGAAGTGAAGGTCGGAAAAATTTACACCGGCCGAGTGGTCAGCATCAAGGAATTCGGCGCCTTCATCGAGATCGCCCCGGAAACCGATGGCCTCTGTCACGTCAGCGAACTTTCCGATCGCTTCGTCGATCAAGTCACCGACTTCATCAACCAAGGCGATGAAGTGAAGGTGAAAGTGCTCCTGATCGACGATCAGGGCCGCATTAAGCTAAGCCGTAAAGCCGCGATGAAAGAACTGGGCGAGAGCGACCCGGAACCCGTCAACAGCGGTGGCGGCGGTAATGAAGGCGACCAAGGCGGTAACCAGGGCGGCGGCGACCGTGGTGGCGATCGCGGCCCACGCCGAGATGGTGGCGGCGGTGGTCGCGGTGGCGACCGAGGCGGACGCGGCGGCGACCGCGGACCGAGAAGAAACTAATTGAACTGAGCCGCAGGCGCAGCGACCGGTCTTCAGACTTCAGCTAAAGTGCAGGGCGACCCGATGGGGTCGCCCTGCTGCATTTCAAAATCGCCGCCCTCTCATTCGTCCAAAGAAATCTGTTGTTTTCATCTCCAACGCTGCGCATAATGAATGAGCAAAAGATGCATCTCAAATTCTTAAAGACCGGGGAATATGCCGCCGACGAACCAGCCCAAATTCGACAAGAATGTCTCCCCAAACTGGAAACCGGTCAGCGGGCTCGAAAATCGCAAGCCCGGGCTACTTTGGTCAGATCGCATCGGGTATTGGCTGGTTTCATTGGCAGGCTTGGCAATTACCGGAGCAGGGGTAGCGATCATGGCCTATCTTCAGAGCGGGAAGATCGGGGGCGCGCTCGTCGGTGTTGGAGTAGTCGTTTTCTACCTCGGTTCCCCCAGTCAGTGCGCGAGAAACGGCTATCGCGACTGAGATCGCATTATTTACGTCAGAGAAATTGACGCCTTCCCGTCCGCGATTACCACCGTCAACCGACTCGATATTTCCTACGCCGTATCGCCCTCGCACTTCCGATCTCACTGTCAATAATTTCTGTGACCCACATTTTCTTCGCACTTTGTAATTTTCTTCGGTATAATTCCTCCCCGATGACCAGAGTTACAATCGTTGCGGAAACTCCTGGCTCTCCTGATACGAAATTTCTCGCTTCCGCGAGAAAACGCGAGTCGATCGGCCCTACTGCGGGCGCGGCACTCGATGCGCTTACCAGCCAGCTCGATGAATCCGAATCCGGAACGCTCATCGTGATTCAAAATTTGCGGCCAGACGAATTCTTTACCAATTCCCAACAACAACGACTTTCCGAACTACTCGTGAAATGGCGCGAAGCCAAAGACACTGTTATAGCGCTACCGTCCCATGAGCAAATCGAATTGGAATCGTTGGAATATCGGGCTTCGGGATGTTTATCAACTTGAAACAGGTTTCAGATCGGATGTTCAGACACGTTTTTGGTATGCCAGAATCCCTGCGGAGTCGAGATGACCGATGACCTTTTCCCACTTGCCGCCGGAGAACTCGCCAGAATCGAAAACGCCACCCTCGCTTTCTGTGATCTCTGGGCTCGGATCAAACCACCGTGGCCGCACAACTTTGATGGAACATACGAGGACGTACGAGCCATTGACTACTTGGACTATGAAGGAGTTGCCTTCCCCGATTGCGGGATCGAAGGTGCCGCCCTCGTCTGTGGCGAAGTCCTCCGACGTGCCGCAAATCTCCAATGGAAGTCTGATTATTGCGGCGACTGGTACATCACATCCTCGTATGGAATCGCCATCTGCCCCGTTACCCGAGTTCATGAATTCTTCTACGCTGGCATCCCGCAATTCGGAAAATTTCTCTGGTTCGTTTCACAAGCCGCGCTCGACTGCCTCCGGTTCATAGATTCAGAACATCAACAAATTTTGTACGGCTTTATTTTAGAAAACGAAGATTTCGTCCATGGCCTTGACCTAACATTAAAAGCATTGCAATTACGCCAACGCTAGAATTTTATAAAACTCAATGCCGCAAAAATATAACGGCAGGAGAATCGAATTGGCCAAAGTTGCCATACAAACTCCACTTGATATTGCGGTTTTTGTAGATATTCGCTGGATTTATTATGGGGAACGCAATCAGGAAAAAATAAATAATCTGGATCCTGCACGTCCGTAGGGCATCTCTCATGCCACACCCCACCCCAGTAATCCTCGGTTACTCCGAAGCCGCGATGTTCCTCCGCGACACCTCTAATTTCAATGTCAACGCGATCATCTCCATTCACGGCCAGCGCGAGTATGGCGTCGATTTCGACGTTTCCCACCGACTCGATCTGACATTTGACGATGTCGACGTCCCGAACGCAAACGACAGCATGGCGATCCAGCGTGCGTGGAGTCGGAGGCGTTGGTGTGAACAAAACGGCCTGATTGAAGCCGCCCCCACCTTGGCCGATGCAACTGCGATCATTCACTTCGCCAATAAACTCCGCGATAATGAAGGTATCTTACTTTGTCATTGCGGTGCTGGCGTCAGTCGAGCGCCGGCAGCCGCACTCATCTGTCTTGCCGTCTGGAGTGGACTCGGATCTGAGTCGCAATGCGTCAAGGACATTCTCAAGATCCGTCCATCAGCTTTTCCGCATATCGGGTTGCTCAGTCTTGCAGATGAAATAATCGGCAAAGTAAGTCGATTAGTAGACGCCGCGTTCGCGGCACGTTGCAGACCTCAATTCACGGTCACCCCACCCCCTCCAACTTGAACACCGTAATCTCGGGCCGACACCAAGCCAGCACGCGTTGCCCGTACGACAACCCGCGATTCACATACAAGTGTCGCCCATTCACCGGATAGTACCCGTGCGTGTAATGGCGGTAGCGATGCGGATAGAAGGTGCGGCCAAATCGGCTTGTCGCGACCTGTCGGCCGTGCGTGTGGCCGGCGAGCATCCACTGCCAGGGGTGATCCATCAGTTCCAGCACGTTCGCCGGATTGTGATTGAGGCAGATGATCGGAAGCTGCGGATCAACACCGGAAAAACCTTTGAGCGGATCAATATGGCCTGACCATTCATCATCCAATCCCACCACCACTAGCGGCTTAGCCGCGCCCGGCGTCGTCACATATTCCGTCTGATTCCGCAGCACGCGCAGCCCGCGATCTTTCAGACATTTCTCCAAAAAATCCGCGCGACGCATACCTTCGACCGACTGGTTTTTCCCGTAAATGCTGTAGTCGTGATTGCCCAATGTGCAGATCACACCTTGTTTGCTTTTCAAGTGAGACAGTAGCGTGGCGATGCGATGGGCATATCGATAACCGCCGGTGATGAGATCACCCGTGACGACGATCAAATCGGCATCCAAATCATTCACCCAGCGAATATGCTGGATCAGATAGCGCGCCCACACGACCGGGCTGTAATGCAGATCAGAAATCTGCACGATCTTGAACCCGTTGAACGCCGGGTCCAAATTCTCCAACGGCATCTTTAAGCGCGAAATTTCCACCCAGCGCCGATTGAGCGGCAGCGCATGCGCACCGGTCAACCCGACACTGGACATCACATGCCAGATCGCCTTTCGCCAACGATGTTGTTTGCGCCATTCCGGATTTTTAAGGTATTGGCTGACAAAATTCGCCATCACTTCCCTTCCGAACCGCGATGCTCATTCGATCATGCCAAGCGCACCACGCATCTCGTCGGCGGCATGGTGATCGCCCTTCTTTTCCGCCGCCGCAATCCCGTGATGATACGCCTCTTTCGCCGCTGCGATATTGCCGGCGGCTTCATGGGTAAGTCCCGCCTGATGGTACGCCACGCTGTATCCCGGATCTTTTTCGATCACTTTGTCAAACCATTGAATGGCCGCCGCAGGTTCGTTCGCTTTCTTGTGCTCCAACGCGATGGCGTAAAGCAAAAAAGTGTCGTTCGGATCTCGCTCTAGTAGAGCTTGAAGCTTTTGCATGCGTTCGGAGGGTGGGATACTCATTGAATCCAATTCTATTTTACGTACCGCAAAGCGACAACGCTCTGGTCCCCTCCTCGCGGAGCAGGGCTTGTCTAATTATTGAGCCGGTTCGCTTGCGAAACGTGTCTAGTTGCTGTCCGAAGCGCTCTGACACGGGTCGCAAGCGACCCGGCTAAATAATTAGACAGCCCCAGTACCAGGGGGAGGGGAAAAGGGCATCTGGAAAGTTTCCGCGACAGCCGCAAGGGTCACTTTCCCATTGACCAGATTAAGTCCTTCGGCGAACCCCGGATCCTCAGCCGCCGTTTTCTCGTAGCCTTTGTTGGCAATCTTTAAAGCATAGGGCAGCGTCGCGTTGCAGAGCGCAATCGTACTCGTACGCCCCACCGCGCCCGGCATATTCGTGACGCAATAGTGCACCACGCCTTCAACCACATACGTTGGATCTTTATGCGTCGTTGGCTTGCTGGTTTCGATACATCCACCTTGATCGATCGCCACATCTACGATCACACTGCCATTCTTCATCGCGACCAAGTCGTTTCGTGAAACCAGCCGCGGCGCTTTGGCACCGGGGATCAACACGGCACCGACCACCAAATCCGCCTGGCGGATCTGATCGCGCACCGTGTGGATATCACTGAAAATCGTGTGAACATTCGCAGGCATGACATCATCCAGATATCGCAGCCGATCGAGGTTGATATCCATGAGCATGACATTCGCCCCAAGCCCTGCCGCCACCTTGGCCGCGTTAGTTCCAACGATCCCGCCGCCCAGCACAACCACATGGGCCGGTGCCACACCGGGCACTCCGCCCAACAAAATGCCGCGGCCCATCATCGGCTTTTCCAAATACTTCGCCCCTTCCTGAATACTCATCTTCCCCGCGATTTCACTCATCGGTGTCAGGCACGGCAGACCGCCCTTTCGATCTTTAATCGTCTCGTACGCAATCGCCGTGATTCCCGCATCAAGGCAAGCCTGCGTCAATTCTCGCGATGCGGCCAGATGGAAATAGGTAAATACGATCAGCCCCTTGCGAAACAACTTGATCTCCTGCGGCTGCGGTTCTTTGACCTTGATGACCATGTCCGACGTCGCAAAAATCTCCTCTGGCCCGGATATGATCTTCGCCCCCACGGCCGCATAGTCTTCATCCGTGAATCCGCTGCCAACACCCGCGTTGGTCTCCACCCGCACTTCGTGACCCGCCTTTACCAGCAGCTCCACGCCCACCGGCATCATAGCCACTCGATATTCATCCGACTTTACTTCGCGAGGAACTCCAATTTTCATGCCGGTCTCCTTACCTGAATGTTTGAGATCACGATCAACGTCGTCATCAGTCCGATAATTCCGCGAATTACCGACTGATTTAATGTTGTTTCGAGGCAACATCAAATTCTGCCGATGCTGAAAGAGAACATGCGTTGTCTGAACGCCACAGTCTCTCGATCCTGTTCAACAGTATCGGTGAAACTGAGCGTAATAAGCAACGACTAACGCGGCAGGACTTATAAAAATATGCATCGCCCCAACACCCCAAGCAAACCGCGACTTTTGATCCTGGATGAGGATCGCATCATTGTGCAGTCACTTTCGCAATTCCTCCGCCGGGAAGGATACGAGGTCAACGGCACCGGCGATGCAACGGATGCGATGAACCTTCTTGACGCACAGCAATACCAACTCTTGTTGACTGACATCAATCTTCCCGGGCTCAAACCTGCCGAGTTTTTGCGCGATATCAAACGACGCTGGCCTCACCTTGTCGTGATTGTGATCACGGGATACGGCTCAATTGAGGGCGCGGTCGAAGCCACGAAGATGGGTGCGTTTGATTATTTGACCAAGCCGATCATCGACGAAGAAATTCGCGTGGTGATTGAGAAAGCCGCTCGCCAGCAATCGTTGCTCTACGAAAATCAAACCCTTAAGCAGCAACTGAATCTTAGGTTTGGTTTGGAGAACGTAGTTGGACACGATCATCAGATGTTAAAAGTGTTTGAACTGGTGGAGGCCGTCGCCGACAGCCGAACGACCGTTTTAATGACCGGTGAAAGCGGTACGGGCAAGTCGCTTTTGGCGAGGGCGATTCATCGGCGATCACCACGCAGGGATAAGCCGTTCATCGAAGTGAGCTGCGGTGCGCTGCCGGAGACACTGCTGGAATCGGAGCTATTCGGGCACATCAAAGGTGCATTCACCGGCGCGATCGCCGACAAGATGGGCCGGTTCATGGCAGCCGACGGGGGAACAATCTTTCTCGACGAAATCAATTCCGCGTCCCCGGCCTTCCAGGTAAAGCTGCTTCGCGTGTTGCAGGAAAGAGCGTTTGAACCGGTCGGCAGTGACGAAACAAAAATCGTCGATACGCGCGTCATCCTGGCCACCAATGTCGAGCTCACCCAACTCGTTGCAGAGCAGAAATTTCGTCAGGATCTCTACTACCGCATCAATGTGTTAAACGTGAAGTTGCCCGGCCTGCGCGATCGCCTCGGAGATATCCCGCTTGTCGCCAATCACTTTCTGCGGCGATTTCTACAGGATACCACGCGCGAGATCCTCGGTTTCACCGACGCCGCAATGGCCGCACTGCAACGCTACAACTGGCCCGGTAATGTACGCGAGCTTGAGAATGCCGTGGAGCGGGCCGTGGTCCTTTGCCGTCGCCCGCAAATCGATGTGGAGGATCTCCCGGAGACCATTCTCTCTTATTCCGCCGCCCCGACTGCCAGAATGCTTGAAGGCAGCGGAGAGACCGATCAGCCCATGCCTTTGGAGAAAGCGTTAGAAGGCCCCGAGCGCCGTATTATAGAAAGGGCTTTGAAACGCAATCAGTGGAATCGCCAGGCAACAGCATCGGAGCTCGATATCAATCGAACGACGCTCTATAAAAAAATGCGAAAGTATCAGTTGGATGTGGGAGAGTCGAACTAAATAACCGTGGGTGATTCGCGAGGTTTTGCGCCTTTCGGTTACCAATCACCCCGCGTTTATTTCATCGGCTCGGGAAACAATCACAATTATGATTTCCCTCGATTCCATGCTTCGATTTTTGCGCGGGCCGATTCCATTACCGAATCCATGAAAGAAGGAACCATTGAACCGATGCCCAAGGCCCATTTGGCCGCATCCATGGGCCAAAGCTCCGGGACGGGCGAGGCAATGGCGCGGGCCATTCGCAAGGCAACCTGCTCTGCGGTCTGAGTAAATCGCATGGAAGTATCCGGCGGTAAGCTTGCATTGCCCTGCCCTTCTGATTCTGCGACGAAATTCGTCTTCGTGCCTACCGGATGAACGCTGGTCACGGTGATTTTCTGCGGCTTTAACTCGACGCGCAACGCTTCGGCAAATCCCATCTGTGCCGATTTGGTCGCCGAATAACTTCCAAAATATGGCAGGCCTCTTCGGGCAGCCGCCGACGAGACGATCATCATCTGCCCGCGCACCCCGTCGACAATGCTCTGCTTCTCCATCACCGGCGCGGCGGCGCGGATGCAGTCAATCGTTCCAAAAACATTCGTCGCAAACATCGCCCGCATTTCTTCCGGCGAAGTTTCCACCACCGTGCGGACCATCCCGTAACCGGCGTTGCAGACGAGCGTATCGATTCTGCCGAACCGTGAAACGCTAGCGGCGATCAACCGCTCGCATTGATCGGGGCGCGATACATCACAACCGATGCACAGGTGCCTTCCACCAAGTGCGAAATTGAGCTCCGCGAGTTTGTCTTCGCGCCTGGCCGCCAACACCAGCTTTGCCCTTTTTCGCGTCAAGGCCACCGCAAGCGCCCGACCGATGCCGCTGCTCGCACCGGTGATGATGACGACCATATCTTCGATTTGTCTTCCCATGAAAAAGGACGATACCGAAATCTTGCCTGTTTCCAAGTACAGGCATCACTTTGGCTTGGATTAAGATTCGCGCTATACTCAAAGTCACATGTTCACCGGCATCATTGAAAAAACCGTTCGCATC
>JBBRMF010000110.1:0-15680 GCA_038230975.1 Tepidisphaerales bacterium | reverse complement strand
GCTTTTTGGGGGTTGCCCCCGGCGGCTGTCACCCCCGCCGTGTGTTTGGGGGTTTCCCCCCCCCACTGTTCGCGGCTAACCGCGACCCGTGGCACCCTCCAACATCGCTGCACCAATCCAAACCAAAGGGATTTTCCCATGATTCGATTCACACTTGTCGTTACCGCACTGTATGTCATCTGCTGTGCGATGGCTTTCGGTCAAGCTGTTCCCGACAGCACACCCCAGCCGCGCGAACGCTCAGAATCGCGATCTCGTGTCACAGAAGAACAGCGCGGCTCCAATGCCGAAAACACCTCCGGCTCGTTGCTCGATGCTTCGGTCAACACGTATTCATCCGCCAGCTCGATGGCGATCCCCAAACGCCAGCCGCGTACGCTGAAACAACACGATATCGTGACCATCATCGTGCGCGAGGAAAGCCAGGCCTCCACCACCGGGACAACAGATCTCAAAAAGAGCGCCGATCTGGACGCCAAGATTGATTCCTATGTGAAGCTCAACCTTGCCAAGCTTTCATTGGACGCCAAGAACCCCGCGATCACACCGGAGATCAAAGGCGAATTTTCCCGCAACTTAAAAGGTGAAGCCCAGATCGATCGTTCCGACACATTCACCGCCCGCATTGGGGCGGAAGTTCTGGATGTGAAGCCGAACGGCACGATTGTGCTGCAGGCCCGCAAGCACATCAAGACAGATGATGAAGAGCAGGAGTTCGTGCTCACCGGAAGTTGCCGCGCGGAAGATGTCAGCCCGGATAACACCATTCTCAGCAACACCCTCAATGATCTGGATCTCAAGAAATCCACCAGGGGTGCCGCACGCGACACCACAAAACGGGGATTGCTCCCAAGATTATTGGACTTTATCAACCCGTTTTGACGATTAACAGGCAGCGAGAGTATTGGACCTTCGATACTAGAGCACTTTTCAGATTGGTAGGTTGCCCGCCGAACCTCACAGGTCTCGGAGTACCGCGACCTGTGGCACCCTGTGATGTCACTACACCAACGTGCGAAACGCTCTAACCGTTTGCTTTCTTTCCGAGGCGGAGCCGATGCGAAAGATTATTCCGATCCTGAGTCTACTAGTTCTGGTGACCGCGCCGGCGCATGCCGTCAAGATTGCGGACATCACCCGGATCGACGGACAGCGTACCAACAAGCTGACCGGCATCGGACTTGTGACCGGACTGAAAGGCACCGGTGACGGCGGGGACTACCTTCCGGCGATTCGGCCGCTTGCCGTCATGCTCGGAAGCTTTCTCAATGAGACGGAGGTTAAAGAACTCAGCGATGTGCAGAACGTCGCGCTCGTCGGTCTGTCGGTGACATTGCCGAAGGATGGAGTTCACATCGGCGATCAGTTGGATGTGCAGGTGACCAGTTGGGGCAAAGCTGCAAGTCTCAAGAATGGAAGCCTTGTGAACTGCCCGATGATGGGCCCCAAGCCGGAACCCAACGGAAAACTGTGGGCGATGGCTCAGGGCCTGGTCGTAGTGGATGACCCTACCAGCCCGACCAGTGGCGTTATCAAAGGGGGTTGCACCGTTGAACGATCTCTTCAAATGACGTACATCTTCAACGGCAAGCTGAAGCTATTCATAGAAGATGCCCACGCCAGTTGGACCACCGCCGGTGCGATCGCGCAGGTCATCAACGACTCCGAAGCCAACGGCCACGACATGATCGCCATGGTCGTCGACCCCAAGACCGTCGAGATCACCGTGCCCGCCGTCGAACGCGAACAGCCTGTCGGATTCATTGGCAGGATTCAACGCCTGCCCATTCCCGAACGGTTGCTCAACACAGAAGCACGCGTCGTTGTGAACGACAAAACCCACACGATGATCATCACGGGTGATGTTGAGATCAGCCCCACGATCATCAGCCAGCAGGGATTGACGATCACCACGACGAACCCCGAGCGCAAGCCGTCGGAACGAAATCCGATCGTCACCTCAAAGCAAGTAGTTCCGCTGGATACCACCAACACCGGCGGAGCCAAGTTACAAGACCTGGTCACCGCGCTCGACCAGTTGAAAGTGCCCGCGGAAGACCGGATCACGATCATCAAAGAACTGCACAAATCCGGAAAACTGCATGCCAAATTGATTACGGAGAATTAAGTCACCGTCCGCAATTCACGTAGGTTCCGCTGTGCGGAACGAGAATCGCGAGCATAAAAAGACGTTCCGCACAGCGGAACCTGCGAATTTCGAGGCGAGAAATTACGCTCCAAACCTATCGAGGTATCCATGATCCGTTCCATTACACCCCTGACCGCCGCGAAAAAGTCGGAACAACTGACGCACCAGGCCCAGAAACTGGTCGCTCAGACTTTCTACGGCACGCTGATGAAGCAGATGCATGACAGTCCGTTCAAATCCCAGATCATGGACGGCGGCC
Organism: Tepidisphaerales bacterium; assembly: GCA_038230975.1. GTDB lineage: Bacteria > Planctomycetota > Phycisphaerae > Tepidisphaerales > Tepidisphaeraceae > JANXVV01. The sequence continues at coordinate 13,272 of JBBRMF010000110.1, read as the reverse complement.
GTGGCGGTCAGGCGTTTCAGCCGTTGATGGATCAACACTTGATCGACCGGATGTCCAAATCGAGCAGCAAAAAAACCGGCAAATTGGTTCATAGCGTCGTCCACCGCCTTGAACGAAATAGCGACTCAAGAAATCGCCCGACGGGTGTGTCGGCAGCGTCGCCTTCCTCCGGGAACTCCACCAAAGAGGATGGGAAGCCATCGGATGGTTCGCCGCGAAAAAGAAATGTGCCATCGCTTCCATCGCTTCGTCAGAATCGTGTTGAACAGAATCCACTTCGAGAGATGAGGTCCCATGTTGCGCCAGGTCTCCGAGCTTGAAGCCATTCTGAACGAACTGATCGCCGAGCATCAGAGGTTGCTGAAGCATCTTCTGTCCCAGCAAACGGCCATGAAACAATTCGATATCAAGACAATGGATGCGACCGCCAATTTTCAGGAAGCCTCGCGATTGCGAATCGCCACGCTCGAAACAAAACGGCGATTGATCGTATCGCAGATCAGCCGATCGCAAGGCACGCGGATGGATCTCACGATCGCGGATATCGCCAGGCTCGTTCCGCAACGAAGCGGAGTGTTGCTGTCGCAGCGGGCGACTCTGAAGGATCTGATTCAGCAGGTTTCGAGTCGAGCGCAAATCGCCGGCAAGTTAGCCGGTGCAGTGCTGGGCCATCTAAACACGATTGTCCGCCTGCTTGCCGGTGCTGTTGAAAAAGCCGGCCTCTACACGAAGCACGGCGTGCCGCAGGTGTCCTCCAGAATCGGTGTCATGGAAGCAGTCGGTTGAATCGTACAGGTGGCGTGGGCGTCTCGCCCGCGTTTTCTTCAGTCAATAAAAAATGCACGGGCGAGACGCCTATGCCACGGGAAAGAATGAAGACGAAAACCCAGCATCGCGGCAACCCGGAGTCGAGCCTGTAAGAAGCGAAGCGATCCGCACGCTTTTAACAGAATTCAGAACAATGTCCCTCATCGGCGCTCTCAACATCGGCACTACGGCTCTGGCTGTGTCGCAGGCACAGATCCAGACGTCTGGCAATAACATTGCCAATGCCAACACCCCGGGCTACACCCGGCAGGTTGCCGGCCAGGCTCCGCTGCCTTCGCAGCAAATTCAAACGGGCGTGTTTGTTGGCACGGGGGTTGATCTCACAGGCATTCAACGTCAGATTGATCAGGCCTTGGAAAGTCGACTCCGCGCCGCCGGAAGCGATGCTGCGGCCGCAGACACTGCCCAGCAATGGCTCGGGCGCGTCGAATCCTCGTTCAATGCCCTGAGTGGAAATGATCTGTCCGCGCAATTGAGCACGTTCTTCAACAGTTGGTCGAATCTGGCCAACACCCCGCAGAACGCCGGTTTGCGACAGGTGGTTCTTTCAAACGGGGACACGGTTGCGAAAACCTTCCAAGGATTACGCAGCCAACTGGCCGGCCTTTCAAATGACGCCGGGAGCCAGATCGGCGCGGTGGCCGGTCAAGTCAATGATCTGGCTCAACGTGTCGCGGACCTCAACGCCCAGATCGTCGTGACAGAAGGCGGATCGGGAGGCACCGCCGGCACGCTGCGCGATCAGCGCGATCAGATCCTCAAGCAACTTTCGCAATTGGTTGATGTGCATACCGTCGAGCAGGCGAACGGGTCGGTCAACGTCTACGTGGGTTCTGAACCGCTCGTGATGAATGGGCAGAATCGCGGCATCGACGTAAAGCAGTCGGTCGTCAACGGGCTCTCAACGTACTCGGCCGTTTTTAAAGCCGATGGCGGCACGCTCAACATCACCAGCGGTCAACTTGGTTCACTGGTTTCCGTGCAGCAGCAGATCAGTGACGCCGTCACCAAGATCGATTCGCAAGCCAACGCACTGATCTTTCAACTCAACAAAATACATGCCTCCGGCCAAGGCCTGCAGGGTGCAACCAACGTCACGGCCACCAGTGCCGTAACGGATCCGACCGTTGCCTTGACCGACCCCAAAAGTGGATTGAAATTCGCGCCCAACAATGGCAGCTTCGTTGTACACGTGAAGCAGAATTCAACCGGGCTTGTCAGCAGCACTCTGGTGCAAGTCGATTTGAATGGCCAACCCACGGATACCACGCTCAATTCGCTCAAGGCATCGCTCGCGGGAATCAACGGTGTGAACGCCACTGTCGCCAACGGGAAATTGTCGATCGCCGCCGCCATCCCGGGTGTGGAAATCAGCTTCAGCCAGGATACCAGCGGGGTACTGGCCTCCTTGGGGATCAACAACTTCTACACCGGTAACAATGCGGCGAACATCGCAGTGAACCAGACTTTGGCCGCGCAACCTTCGTTGCTTGCGGCGGCCAAGAATGGAGCACCGGGTGACAATCAAACCGCACTCGCGATCGCGGCTCTGGAAGGTCAGCCGATCGCATCGCTCAAAGGCGCGAGCCTCAAAGATTCGTATCAATCACTGGTCAACAAAATCGCAACTTCGACTGCCGCCGCAAAAACAAATGCCGAAGCGTCAAAGAGCATTACCGAAACGCTGCAGGCGCAGCGCGATGCGCTGAGCGGTGTGAGCATCGATGAAGAAGCCGTCAATCTTCTCAAACAGCAACGTGCGTTTCAGGCCGCCGCGAAATTGATCACGGCCGTCGATGACATGATGAAGACCCTGCTGTCAATGGCGTGAAGCAAATATGGCCATCCTACCCGTATCAATCGCCCGAGTTAGTGATCAGTTGCGTACGAATGCGTCGCTGTCGGCTATCAGCAAAACGCAGGCGGATCTGCTGGCGGTCCAGAATGAAATCTCCACCGGCAAGCGCGTCAATTCACCCAGCGACGATCCGAGCGCTGCGGCCGTCATCCAGCAATTGCAGAAGACACTTGCCAGCCGCGACGGATACGCCACCAATCTTCAAAGCGCCACCAGCCAACTCGGTGAAGTCGATTCGATCCTGAGCGATTTGACGAATCTTCTTCAACAGGCGCAGACGATCGCTTCGGCGAATGTGGGCTCGGATGTCACTGCCGGCGAGCGCCAGGCGGCGGCGGAAGTCATCAAGAGCATCACCAGCCAGGCCTTGAGCATCGCCAATAAACAATTCAATGGCGTGTACCTGTTTGCCGGCGACCGCTCCACGGCCCCACCGTTCATCGACTCCAACGGCAAGATCAAATATGTCGGCTCGCCGACCGTCCTGCAAAACAGATTTGACGAAAACACGACAAGCCCATTCGAAGTAAACGGTGAGCAAGTGTTCGGCGCGCTCACGACGCAGGTGGCAGGCACGACGAATCTGGCCCCGTCGCTTTCATCGACGACACGACTGCTTGATCTCGGGGGCGCCGTCGGCAACGGAATCCACGCCGGTTCGATTCGACTCGGAAATGGAACGACCACCAAGGATGTCGACTTGTCCCAGGCCGGAACCGTTAACGATGTGATCACCGCAATCAACAACGCCGGGCTGCCGGGGGTGACCGCATCGCTCGGCACAACCGGCATTCAACTCACCGGCACGGGCAATCTGACCGTCAACGAAATTGGTGGGGGTACGACAGCCGCCGACCTTGGCATTCTCACGGCAGTGGGAACTGGCGCGGGATCCCCCATCAACGGTCAGTCACTCGCCGCCCAGGTGACACCACTTACGCGTCTGTCGGATTTACGCAATGGAGCCGGGCTCGATCTATCCGGTCTGACGATTACAAACGGCGGCACTACGACGACACTTAATTTTGCCGGCGCACAGACGGTTGAAGATCTTCTCAACTCAATCAACGGCTCCAAAGCCGGTGTTCTGGCTCGAATCAACGCCACCGGAACCGGCATCGATATCGTCAATCCCACGCAGGGCACGTCGTTGACAATCTCCGAAAATACAGGCACTACCGCAGCACAGCTGGGTGTCCAGAATTTCACGGCGGCAACAAAGATCTCGGATCTCAACGGTGGACACGGCGTACGCACGGGGGCTGGCGCGGATTTCCAAGTAATCCGTCGTAACGGCACGACGTTCTCGGTCGATGCGGACGGATTGAACACCGTGCAGGATGTGATCAACGCGATCAATACCGCCGACGGCGGGGCGGGTGTGACGGCCTCCTTCAACAACAATACCAACGGTATCACGCTGACAGATTCCACGGGCGGCGCCGGAGCCTTGACGGTTTCGCCAATTAACGCATCTCTTGCCGCAGGAGACCTTGGGTTACTCATCCCGGCAGTGGGGAACACGATCACCGGGGCTGATGTGAACCCGGTGCAATCAAAGGGATTGTTCGCGAACCTCCAGAAACTAACCAGTGCCCTGGAAAGCAGTAATCAATCGGCGATCACCGCCGCTGCTTCCGGTCTTCAGAACGATCACGACCGCGTGATATTGGTCCGCGGGCAAACCGGTGCACAGGTGCAAGGATTGGAAGCCCGTAAGACGCAACTGGATGGTGAAAACATCGCGACCAAATCGCTTCTTTCCACACTCCAGGACACCGACTTCACCACGGCGGTGACGAAGTATCAGTCGCTCCAAACCGCGTTGCAGGCCAATTACCAGATGACGGCCAAGGCACTGCATCTATCGCTGCTGGACTTCCTTGGATGATTCGGGAATGCGTTGCTAATTGGCATGCGATTTGTTATCGCAGCAGAGACTAGTAGTGTGATTATAGTAAATGCAGTTATTGGACGACAGGCGCGTTTAAAGTTGCGCAAGGGCGCAGAAACGGCGCGAGTGTGAATTGAAAAACCCGTGGCCTGGGCATGATGCCCTTGCCAGTCAACGAATCAGTCCGCGGCGGATGCCGCGAGGTGCCCAGGACTTTCCGGAACGCACGCGCGTGCGATGCGTCCTGCGAAAGCGGGCGAGAAATGGAGTTCGCATGTCCCATGCCGATGTCTCAGTCACGATAGAAGCCTCTTCCGAAACGCAGAGCGAGCTGGAAATCCAGACCACCCGCTTTGGACGGTTGACGGTCGACGCGCAACGCATCATCACGTTCCCGCGCGGGCTGCTGGGTTTTCCCGGCTACCAACGCTACGCGCTGATCCAGGCCGGAGAAGACAACTACTTCTTCTGGCTTCAATGCATCGAGGATGCAAGTCTCGCATTCGTCGTCACCGACCCGAGCATCTTCTTCAAGACCTATGAGGTTCCCTTGAAAGAAGAAACGCTTCAGGAACTCGAGCTGACCGATCCTTCCTTCGCGCAGACATTCGTGATCTGCAACAAGGTCGGTGAATGGCTCACGGGCAACCTGCTCGGACCGATCGTCGTCAACGCCGCCAATCGCACGGCACAACAAATCGTGCTGACGGAAAAGAAGTGGACGACCCGGCAACCGCTCATGCAGTTGCAGTCTGATGCGCCGCTCGCGAAATCCGCTTGATTGAATGGGTCTGGTGAGGCGCACAGGTTGTATCGCGCCTCATAAACCCTAAGGTCGGCATGACAGGCACAGAAAGTTACGTCTGTGTCTTAAATGCGCGGATTATGCATGCGGGCGACTACGCAGGTGAGTTAGAGTGTCGGGCAAGTTCACTGCAAAGTGCTTGCAGGCCCGTTCTCACCGGGGTTGTTGCGGTTAGGAGTCGCGGCACGGTTGTCGCGGCACGTGCGACACGGAAGTCGCGCGAACAGCGGGCCTGCGGATCCCGAATAAGTGGTGAAGACCTCGCCGGAGGGCAGCGCACATTGCGCGGCAACGGTCGAGGATCGGGACTCTTCAAGGCCCTTTGCTCTGGAAGGAGCCAGGTATGTTGGTACTGTCCCGTCAGCGAGATGAAACGATCATCATCGGAGATAACATTGAGATCACGGTCGTCGATATTCGCGGCGACAAGGTGCGCCTCGGAGTCAGCGCTCCCAAAGAAATCAGCGTTCATCGCAAGGAAGTCTATGAGGCCATTCGCCGTGAAAATCGGGAGGCCGCACAGGTGAAACCGGAAGACTTGTCCGCCCTTGGGAAATTAAATCCCCGCGGACCGAAAGGCCCGGAGAAGAAATAAAAATCAATCGCGCCAGGCCGTCAGGTGCGCCGGCCTGGTGCGGTTGTCGGGTTCCATGGATGGGAACCCGCTCTATCGCCACGTTCATGGAGGCCGGGCATGTCCCGAATTAATACAAACGTCTCTTCCCTTACGGCTCAGCGGGGGCTGGCCACGTCTCAGAAAACGCTCGCCGATACGCTGCAACGGCTCAGCAGCGGTTTGCGGATCAATCGCGGCGCGGATGATCCGGCCGGTCTGATCGCCAGCGAAGGCCTGCGCAGCGAAATCAGCGGGATCAACCAGGCGATCGACAACTCGTCCCGCGCCGGCAACGTCATCAGCACCACCGAGGGCGCGCTGAGCGAAGTGGCCAATCTCCTGTTGAACATCAAGAGCCTCGTCGTTCAGGCGGCCAACAGCGGCGCGCTGTCGCCGGATGAAATCAGAGCCAATCAACTGCAGGTCGATTCCGCCGTCGAAAGCATCACTCGAATCAGCAGTAATACCACTTTCGCAGGACTGCATTTAATCGACGGCAGCCTCGACTATCTCACCAGTGGTGTTGCTGGCAGTGCCGTCACCGCCCTGCATATCTCGCACGCCAACTTCGGGGCGAACCCCAATATTCCAGTCGACGTGAATGTCATCACCAGCGCGCGAACCGCCGATCTTCAGTTTCGCGCTGCCACTGTGCTTAGCTCGGTGACGCTGGAAATTGCCGGCAATAACGGCGTGCAGACGCTGAGCTTTATCAGTGGCACTCCGGCATCCGCGATCGCGTTCGCGGTGAATCGTATTTCTGACACCACCGGCGTGGCCGCTAAACTCATCAATCCCGCCAACGCAGCCAGCGGTGTGGATTTTGTCAGCAGCGGATTTGGCTCAAAGCAGTTCGTCAGTGTGCAGACGCAAGGTGGAAGCTTTGCCACGGTTGATTCCACTGGCGCGGCGAAAAAACGTGTCGTCGGCCGTGATGCCGTGGCGACTGTGAACGGAGCCGTCACCACCGCAGACGGGTTGAGTCTCAAGGTGAATACCAGCTCGCTGGATCTGGATCTGACGCTCGATAAAACCTTCGGGCAAAACCAAACCAGTTTCGTCGTCACCGGCGGCGGGGCGCTGTTTCAGCTTGGCGCGCAAGTCGGAAGCAACGATCAGGTCAGCATCGGAATTCAATCCGTTGCCGCCAGCCGACTTGGTGACACGGGGATCGGGCTTCTCAGCGATCTGGTCACCGGGGGTAAAAGCGCGCTGGTGAATGGCAAGGCGGAGCAAGCCAGTGCAGTGCTGGAATTGGCGATCAGTCAGGTGGCCGTGTTGCGCGGCAGACTTGGCGCTTTCGAGAAAAATATTCTTCAAACCAATGCGACGAGCCTGGGTGTTGCCCTCGAGAACGTCACCAGCAGCGAAAGCAGTATTCGCGACGCCAATTTCGCGGTCGAAACATCAAACCTCACTCGAGCGCAGATTCTATCGCAAGCCGGCACAAGCGTTTTGGCAACCGCGAACAGCACACCGCAAAGCGTGTTGACGCTGTTGCAAGGCCGGTAAAACCTAAGCCACCTGGCTCGTTGAAGTGAAAGTTATGGCATGGGCGTCCCGCCCGTGCGGTTCGACGAAATGCACGGGCGAGACGCCCATGCCACCTTCATTCGACAACCGCCTTGGTCATATGAAACCGCGCCCCCGCCGCTTCTGCCTGAGTCAGCAATGCCTCAACTGCTTTCAAGTCTTTCAGGATTAGATTCGGTTGCTTGAAATCATTCAGGTTTGCCGTGATATGTTCGATCAGCGCGCGAACCGTCTTCAGCCCGTCCGCCGCCGCAAACCACTGCTCGGCCGGCAGCCGCATTTTGGTCGGGTCAAATCCTTCCGCCTGCATCTGCGCCGCCAGAACAGCCGGATTTTCCGACAGCAATGAGGTCAATGGTGTCACACTTCGACGCCGCGCGGCGCTGTCGATCCGATCCGCTTCGCGCGCGAGTGCTTTGCCCGATTTGGTCTTCGCGTACGCCGCCAAGGCATCCGGTAGAACTTTTTCAAGAGTCACGATCATCACTAAAGCCATGGCATCCATCCTTGCTCTAAATAGCACCGCAGAAAGTCTTATTGAGTTCCGAGATTTCAAGTGCCACGGGTCGCGGTACTCCCAGACCCGTGTCTTTAAACGCACGACACGCACAGGTCTCGGAGTATCGCGACCCGTGGCACCCGGCAGGAATACCTGGAATCGCGTACAAAAGTTGTCCTGTTACTCGAACCCGTTTTCGAAACGGTCACCGTTTTCCGGCCGGATGCGCCACCTCGCTGGCAAACAGGAATTAAACGTCGAACCGCACTTACCGGGTTTCCGATGCGCGGTGTCCGAATTTTTTCGAGGATGAACCCTCATGCCGAGCGGCGGACGTAGACCTCGCCTGCTTTCGCCAACTCGCCGATCAGTCCGCGATCGGCCTTGTCCTGGAGATCATCAAGGAATTGCAGCACTTGGGGCTCAAGGCAAGGTTCCGATGGATCGGCATCGGGGATGATCGCGTCGACCTGAACCTTCACCACGCATTGTGCCGCATAAATCCATCGGTCTATTTTGACTCGTTTACCTTGAATCGCCATGGGTTCACCCATCATAGTACGGCATCGTTACGAGTGTAGCGGTCTGGTCCGCCGCGAGCCATGCCCAGATCGCCTTGACCGGCGTTCCGTTAGGAAGGTGCAGGCCGAACTCCACCACAGGATTCGGGATGGCATCGGGCCTCTCAATCGTTTCTTGCTCATTCAACATGCCGCATTGATTCTTTTCCGTTTTCGCCCGATAATCCAGACACTCACTCGCCGTCCAACTTGAGTTTAGGGTGAACCGATCCGATAAATGGTACGTCTAGCTCAGGTTGCCCAAGGTAGCATCGGCGTCCCGCCGATGGCTTCGGATCGGCGAATGACGAATTTCAGACAAACGGAGACTGCTCATGTGCGGAATTATCGCTTACGTCGGTCGCAAGATCTGTCAGCCCCTGCTCATCGAAGGCCTCAAACGTCTGGAATATCGCGGTTATGACTCCGCCGGTATCGCCGTCATTGACGATTCCGGCAAGATGCATATACGCCGCGCGGTAGGGCGGATCAGTGTGCTTGAAGAAAGCATCGAAAACGCCGACCCGCTCCCGCCTGCAAAAATCGGTATGGCCCACACCCGCTGGGCCACCCACGGCGCGCCGACGGAAGCCAACGCCCACCCGCACACCAGTGATGATGGCCATATCGCCGTCGTTCACAACGGCATCATTGAAAACTATGTCGTTCTCAAAAAGTTTCTGACCGACAAAGGCCACACCTTCAAAAGCCAAACCGACACCGAAGTGTTGGCGATGCTCATCGGTGATGTGTACGCCGACTTAAAAGAGCGTGATCATCTCCCGGCGGGAACCTCGCTTTTGCAACGCGCGGTACAAGCGGCTCTGCATGAGATCGAAGGAACGTACGGCATCGCGGTCGCCTGCAAGGATGAACCCGATACGCTGGTCGTCGCCCGAAAGGGCAGCCCGCTCATCATCGGTATCGGGGCGGATGAATATGTGGTGGCCTCCGATGCAAGCGCGATCGTCGAGCACACCACGCAGGTCGTCTACTTGAACGACAACGAGATGGCCGTGCTCAAACCCGGCAGTTTCCGCACGACTACGATCGATGACATTGAGGTTTCGCCGGTCATTTCCGAACTGGAAAATAAACTCGAAGAATATGAGCTTGGCGACTACGAACACTTCATGCTCAAGGAAATCTTCGAGCAACCGACAGCCGTGGCGAACTGCCTGCGCGGTCGCGTCGATGCCCGTGAAGGTCGCATCGTGCTCGGGGGTGTTTCGGATATGGGCCGTGATCTGGTCCGCGCTCGTCGTTTTGTGTTCACCGGACAAGGCACTGCATGGCATGCCGGTCTGGTCGGTGACTACATGCTGGAAGACATCGCCAAAGTACCCGCCGAATGCACCTACGCCAGCGAATTCCGATATCGCAATCCGATCGTCGAAGAAGGCACGGTGCTGGTGGCTATCAGCCAATCCGGTGAAACCGCCGACACCCTGGCCGCGCTTCGCGAAGCAAAAGACAAAGGTGCCATGGCGCTTGGCGTGGTAAACGTTGTCGGCTCGACGATCGCCCGTGAGGTGGATGCCGGCATCTATCTGCACGCCGGTCCGGAAATCGGTGTCGCTTCAACCAAAGCCTTCACTTGCCAATGCACGGTGCTGGCGATGCTGGCATTGTTCCTCGGCCGTCGAAAGCTCACGAGTCAACATCAGACACAGGAACTGATCGAAGCTCTTAGCAACATTCCCGAACAAATGAAGACCGTGCTGGAGCAAAGCGGTCAAATTGCCGAGTACGCCCGCAAGTTCTGCGAGAAAGAAAACTGGTTGTTCCTGGGTCGTGGCTATCACTATCCGATCGCGCTGGAAGGGGCGTTGAAGCTCAAGGAAATCAGCTACATTCACGCCGAGGGCATGCCCGCTGCCGAGATGAAACACGGCCCGATCGCACTCATCAGCAAGGGAATGCCCGTCGTCTTTATCGCCACCCAGGGCAGTCAATACGACAAGGTGATCAGTAACATCGAAGAAGTCCGGGCGCGCGGCGGTGAAGTAATCGTCGTTGCCACACAAGGTGACACGCAAATCCAGCGATATAGCGATCACGTCGTTTACGTTCCGCACACACTCGAACCGCTGCAACCCCTGTTGACGGTAATGCCTTTACAACTGTTGGCGTACCACGCCGCCGTGGCCCGCGGCTGCAACGTCGACAAACCGCGCAACCTCGCCAAGAGCGTCACGGTAGAATAAATCCTCTGGTTCCCTCCCTCCATTTACGCAGGGGGGGAGGGTTAGTGTGAGGGTTCCGCTTTTTATCGGACGATCCAGTTTGCTTCCCGACGTTTGGCGGAGTGACTAACCAACTGGCCTCTCTACGGTCTAATCCATTATGAAGTTGTCCCGCACATCCATTTTGCCGTTGCTAGCCACCGGGCTTTTTGCCGGATTTTTTTTCGTTTCTCCGGCGTTGGCCAAGAAAAAGCCGGCTGATTCCACGGAAACCAAGGCTCCCGCCGCCGCATCCAATGCCGACGCCTCCAAGGCGCAAGTGAGCGCAACCCTGGCTTTGGCGGGAATCAAAGTCTCCCGGCTTGCGCTGTCCGATGATGCAAGTCTATCCGATATTAAAGATGCGGTCGGTGCCATCTACGATCGACAGGAAACCGCGACCAAGGCGGGGCTCGATAGCCTTCGTGCCGCCTCCGGTGTTAAAGCAAAAGTCGCCGCCGCCGTTGCCGCCATCAACGCCGCCGATGATGAATCCGCCCAATACTTCGCCGCCCATTCCGACGTCAAAGATAAAATCTCCAAACGCGTAACGATCTTGAACGCCGAGATCGGCCAAATCACTCGAACGCCGGATGCCTATGTGAACCTCCTGACCAAAGCCGGCTTAAGCGGCCCGATTCTTTCGCAAGCCAAAACACTTGCGAAGGATGCCTCGCAAAAAGCCGGTGGAAAAACCGATGGCGATTCTGCTGATGCCATTCACACCGCCATCCTCCAGATTCACAAACTGCTGAATGCAAAGCAGGCCAGTGCCTTGGATGCCGCACTTTCCGGTAAATGAAAAACAAATTCGAGGGAAATCGAGGCATTTCCCGATAATCAAAATATGTCGATGCAATTGGCCCGCGTTCCGGCTGAGGATATTCGCCCCGGAGTGAATGAGGTGCTGCGTCGTTACCACGCCGGGTGGTATCCCTGTTTCACCGGCGAAGGGCCCACCGGTCCCATCCGCTGGCGAAAGTATTCTCATCGCGGCATCCAATGGCTCGACAAACTTCACATCGGCAAAAAGCAGAAGCGCGATATCTTTGACCCCCGTTTTGAAATTAAGTTCAATCAATCCTTTGAACAGGTACTGAATGGCTGCGCCGATACCACCCGGCAGGGGGCCACCTGGATCACACCGCATCTGTTCGAAGCCTTCATGCAACTGCACTTCATGGGACATGCCCACAGCTTTGAATGCTGGCAGTATGGCCGGGTCGTTGGCGGCGCTTTCGGCATCCAGATGGGCGGTCTGATGACCATCGAATCGATGTATCACATCCTCGATAATTCCAGCAAAGCGGCGTATGTCCAGACGTGTTTGCTGCTAAAAGACCGTGGCTTTAAAGTCGTCGATGTGAATCACGCCAACACGTTCTTCCAACGCTTCGGTGCTGAAACCGTCCCCCAATGGCGTTTCGAGGAAATCCTGCGCGACATGCGGAAACTGGCACCCTCGCTCTCCGAAAAATACCCCGCCCCCGCCTTACCGCTCGGCGTGCGACTCCAACTTCCCATCACCCGTTTCGCCCACGCCCTGAGCCGCCGCCTCAAGAAAGCGTCGTGAGCGGTGGCACGGGCGTTTCGCCCGTGTTCTTCTAATTTGAAAAAGAAACGCGGGCGAGACGCCCACGCCACCTGTTCAACCCATCCGCACTATCTCCCTCTGCAACGAACTCGTCACCAACGGCCCATCCTTGGGATCGACAAACACATTGATCTCCGATCTCACCCCAAAATCCGGGAAGTAGAGCGCCGGTTCAATCGTGAACCCAATCCCCGACAACATCAATCGCGTATCGCGCGTCTCCAGGTTATCGAGATTCATTCCGAGTCCATGAACTTTTGGCCCCGGGCTCAAACTATGACCCGTGCGATGGCGAATATTGGGCTCGTAGCCGGCAGCGATAAACACCTGCCGCGCCGCTTCATCCAGTTGCCAGCCTTGCACCGCAGTACCTGATTGCCATGCCGCTTTGGCGCACTCCAGTGAAGCATCCCGCGCGCCGATCACCGCTTCGTACGCCCGCTGGTGCCTCTCGGGAATTTCTTGCCCGCAATACCCGACCCACGTGATATCCGAATACACATTCACATCCCCCGGCACGCGCGCCCACAAGTCGATCAGCACCCAATCCCCAGGATGAATCGCCGCCGGACTTTTCGGCGACACTTCAAAATGCGGATCACCGCCATGCGCATTGGCCGCCACGATCGGCGGATCCACCGTCTCCAGTCGATTCGCTTTGAACTGATTCAGAATGAATTGCTGCACCTGGAATTCATCCACGTGCTCGTGCGCTGCATGCCTTCGTCGAATCAAATCAAACGCCCCGCGCATCGCCTCCGCAGTCACATCACTCGCCCGCATGTGTGCATGAAACGCATCCACCGACCAGCGCGCGATCGTCAACTGAATCAGGTTCGCCGATGAAACGACCTCCACTC
>JBBRMF010000109.1:0-15772 GCA_038230975.1 Tepidisphaerales bacterium | reverse complement strand
TTAAACGAAATGGCCGGCTGGTTGCGGGATGTGGGATTTGTAAATGTAAGAACCGTGGAAGGCCCTGGCCCGGCACCGCTGATTCTGGCGACGAAACCCGCATGAACAGCGGGTGCCACAGGTCGCGGTACTCCGAGACCTGTGTTCTTGTGCCTCTTGGACGCCGCACGGGTCTTGGAGTACCGCGACCCGTGGCACCCTAATTCCTTTTCGAGACAAAGCACTACTTCCGGAAATACGTTTTACCTTTGCTGTTGAACTTGCTCAGCCGGTTGTTCACGTAGAGTCCTTCGAGCAGGAATTCACCGACGGATGCGAGGGTGGCGTGATCGCCGCCGTCAAGTTGCATTTCGCGGGCCAGTGACTGGGTGGCGGGTATCAGCCCTTTGATGAGCTTCATATTCGCCACGAATTCTTCGGCCGTCAGATCATCGCCGGCCGGGAACGTGAGATTCCCCTTAAATTGTTCCACAAGATTGTCGTACGCATCAATCTCCGCGTACCGGTTAAAGACTGCCTTAACGGCTTCCCCGGTGATCGATTTGATCAGCTTATCTTCGGCACCCTCTTCCTCGGCCAGCGTCATTTCAATTTTTCCGCGGCAACTGGCGACCAGATAATTCATGTCGCATATCCGAGGCACGACGCGTTTTTCACCGGTCACAATCCCCCGGCGCTCGGCGTTGCTTGCCAGCGTTTCAGCATTGGCGATGCTCGTTCGCACTGAGACGCCTGATGCCTGGCTGACGTGTGGGCTGGACCGGGCGAGTCTAACCACTTCTTCTACGATCTCCTGAACAAACCGCGGCGTGTCGACCAGGACACCACTGGAACTGCCGGAGTCTTCGCGCGCAAGCCATGCGTTTTGTTCCGTGATCGAGATGCTTTCATCCACCGTTTCAGGGTAGTGAGTTCGGATGACCGAACCGATGCGGTCTTTCAACGGCGTTACGATGCGGCCGCGATTTGTATAATCTTCAGGGTTGGCTGAAAAAACGAGGCAGACGTCCAAGTCGAGTCGAATGGGATAGCCGCGAATCTGGATGTCACGTTCCTCAAGCACGTTAAACAGACCGACCTGAATGCGCGGCGAAAGATCGGGCAATTCGTTGATCGCAAAAATCCCGCGGTTTGAGCGCGGGATCAGGCCGTAGTGCATCGTTGATTCATCGGACAAATAGCGGCCTTCGGCATGTTTCACGAGGTCGATCTCACCGATCAAATCCGCAATCGTCACATCCGGTGTGGCCAGTTTTTCATGGTAGCGATCGCTGCGATGCACCCATTCGATTTTGGCATCGTCGCCTTGTTCGGCGATGATGCGATGGCCGGTTTTTGTGCTGGGCGCGAGTGGATCATCGTTGATTTCCACGCCCGATAGCACGGGGATCCACTCATCGAGCAGAAGGGGCAGCATGCGGAGAATGCGCGTTTTGGCCTGGCCGCGCAACCCCAGGAAGAGCAGATCATGCTTTGAGAGAATCCCGTTAACGATCTGAGGCATAACTGATTCGCGATATCCGACGATGCCGGGGAACAGTACTTCACCCGCGCGAAGTTTGGCGATTACGTTACGGCGCAGCTCGTCTTTCACGCTGCAAGGCTTGTAACTTGTTTCTTTTAATTGTCCGACAGTCGCAGGGCGAGGATGGCTCATGGTCAAATCATCTCCGTATGAAGTCGGACAATGATAGGGTGGCGCGTGGAAGGTGACTACGATCCCCACAGTTTTTTTGTACGGATTGAAAGGAGTCTGATGTGACTTTGGAAGATAATGCCCTATTCGTCGGGCTTTTGGTCTTCGTCCGGCTCGTCTGCATTTTGCTTTGGCACGGCCATCCTTTTCCCCGCTTCGGCCCAGGCATCGACGTGCTTTGTGTGCACGCGCGGCACATCCGGGCGTGGGAAGAAAAACCGACCGATTCGCAGAGTCAGCAGCACTCCCGCGACAAGAATAAAGAGCATTACCGCAAGCAGCAACGCCGACCAGGCACGGAGTTTCAGCTTGTCATCCGGCGTGGCGTGTTTGAGCGCTTCCAGACCAGGGAATAGAAAATAGTAACTGATCACGGTAAGCAGGACCGTGAAACTGAACAGAAACACGACGGCCGACCAGTGCGAGCGACCGGAGGACCGATGCGCGTTGCGGTAAATTGGTGATTGGCGATACATCACCATTTAATCTCTCCCCGCGCGTCGACGGGAGCTTTGGCCTCGAGAGTCTTCAAGATTTCTTTACTGTCATCGTCGAGTTGTTTGGGAACGATGACTTTCATCAGGACGATTTGATCGCCTTTTTCAGCGCCGCGTTCAAAACCGCGACCTTTAATCCGCAGTTTTGCGCCGCTGCTCGTGCCGGGTGGGATGGTCAACGTAACTGGGCCGTCAAGGGTGGGCACTTCAACTTTTGTGCCGAGCATGGCCTCGTATAAGCTGATGGGCAGGTCGAGATGAATGTCGTTACCGTCGCGGCGAAAGTAGGGGTGCGCGAGTACTTTGGTGACGATGAACAGATCGCCGGGTTCACCACCGGAGAGCTGCTGCCCACGGGCTTTGATGCGAACGCGGCTGCCTTCCTTGACGCCGGCGGGAATCTTGACGTCGATCGTTTCCAGCTTGCCGTCGCGATTGATTTGCAGGGGCAATGTCATTCCGCGCGCGGCTTGCGCAAAGGTCAGGGTGACTGGGTATTCAATATCATCGCCGCGCGTGGGTTGCGGGCGTGTTCGACCCCGGGGTTCGGGCTGCGCGGCGCGTGAGCCGCGCTGACCTCCAAAGAACTGCTCGAATATATCACCGAACCCGCCTTCACCGTTTTCTTGGTCTTCGACGCTGACATTGGGCGCGGGTTGCCAGCGCGCTCCACCTCGACCGCGCTGATTTGCCTGCGCACGCCGTAATGCCTCAAATGGGTCTGGCCCACCGGGTCGACCGCTGGCCCCGATATCCACCCCGGCATGACCGAACTGATCATAATTCGATTTCTTTGTTGTATCCGACAGCACATCGTAAGCTTCCTGGATTTCCTTGAATTTCTCCTCGGATTTTGAGCTGTTCTTGTTTACGTCCGGGTGATGGACACGAACAAGCTTTCGATGCGCTTTGCGGATTTCGTCCGTGTTTGCGGTTCGTGGAATACCGAGCACTTCGTAATAATCGCGTTTGGCCATGTCTATCCAAAAATTTCGTTTACGGGTCAGCCGTGATCTTAGCACACCCGTGACGTGGCGGAAATGCAGCTACCGCCTGCAGACTGCGGGAATCAATCCCACCGAGAAGTGCCCGTTCCATCGGTGCCTTGAAATTCAATTCGATTGTGGTCGTCGTCAAAAACAAAAAAACGTTCGACGCCGCGGATCTTATACTTTTCGTCCCACTTCACTGGATATCCTGCGGACTCGATCATTTTTGCAGCAGCCTTAATTTCCGCGACCCAAACACAAAAGTGCCGGGCACTGATCGGTTCCGGATCTCGGACGACCAGGTGCAGATCGATGTCGCCTACACGGTACCAACAGCCGGCGAAATCAAAACTTTCAGGCCTCGGCGTTTCGGTGAGTCCGAGGACCTGGCCGTAAAATCGACGAGCGCGGGCAATGTCGGTCACATTAATTTGGACGTGGTCGATGCGGATGACTCGGATCTTATTCATTCGACTGTGTCACTATCTGGCGACAACGAATGCGGTTTCAAAATCCGGATATGTGTTGTCGCGCGGATTGATGACCGTGGGCTGGTTCGGCCATTTAATTCCGAAGGCTGCGTCATTCCAGCGTACACCTCTGGCCGATTGCGGAGCATAGGCGGCCGAGACGTTGTACGTGACTTCGGCTTTGTCCGTCAGTGTAATATAGCCGTGCGCGCAACCTTTGGGGACGTAATAGGTGTTGTAATTGTCCTGAGAAAGCTCGACGCCGGACCACTTCAAATAGGTTGGCGATTCTGGTCGCAGATCGATAATGACATCGTAAACTGCGCCGCGGGTGCAGCGAACCAGTTTCACTTCTTCATTCGGGGCAGCCTGGTAATGCATGCCGCGCAAGGTTCCCGCGCGGTGATTGTAAGCCAAATTAAACTGCGCGAAATCAGTGCTGAGACCGCGCTGCGAGAGTTCTTTGTAATCCCAGATTTTGGAGAAATAGCCGCGTTCGTCATCAAAGCGATCGGGCTCGATGACAAGGCAGCCGTCAATATTTGTTTCGATAAATTTCATGCGCAATTACCTACCCAATCCTGTCGCAATCGAACACATTTGGACGCGGCACGGTTACTGCGTCCAATACTTTGAATACTTCGGACGAATCAAACCCGCAAGTGAGGGTCGCGATGAATTGGGAATCGTCCAATAAATAAATCGGCAAGGGAACAGATCAGAGTTCAGGAAAAACGATCGTTCGTTCGATACGTCCCTGCGCTTTTAACCAGTTCAACAGTAAGCCAATATACGAGGTTTTGATCGTGCGAACGCCTTCCAATCCAAGCGTTCGCTGAAGTTCGAGAATGCTCGATTCACTGTTGCCCTCGATTTCGACGAAACAGCCGAGATGCGGCACTTCGTCCAATTCCACATGGCAGGCGTCTAACTCCCATGATTCCCGTTTTTTCTGGAATGAAAGAGACTCATAGAATCCGAGGGCGTTCAGCAGGGCGGCCATGGCTTTTCCGTCGGCGATGTGCGTTTCTATTTCATGGCGATTTTTGAACGCGCCAGGTTGACCGGGCCCTTTGAAAGTGAGAATTGCATCTACCGACGCATTGTCCAGATTGCGACGAGTGCGAATCCGCAAGCCTTTGTCGGATTTTTCCAGCGCGGAGTCGGCAGCATCGTACAGAGCATTCGTCTCCAAATGATTTCCGATGCGCGCTGCGCCGAGTTGCTGCAATCGTTGCCGGGTCGGCGCGAGTGAGTCGACCTTAAGCTTGGCTTCCATTTCGACGGGCATAGGAGTTCCTTTATTGGGTATGCTCCAGCACTAAAGCCTGACTCGAATCACGCAGTCGCGAAATAGCCACGGAGACACTGAGACACTGAGCCACAGAGTAAAAGACACAGAGAGAACTCGATATTCAGATTCCCACCCTTACGATTTTCTCGATGTCTCTGTGCCTCAGCGGCCATTTCGCGATCACTTTCTGAGGTGGCGTGGGCGTCTCGCCCGCGTTTTGAATCCATCAAAAAGCACGGGCGAGACGCCCATGCCACCATTTTCTTTTCAAGCTCTGGAGCCGACCCTACGCATCCTTCATCCGACGACGAAGTTCACGAGTTTTTTGGGCACGTACAGCTTTTTGTGGATCGTTTTTCCTTCGGTCCAGGGCCGCACTTTTTCGGAATTTTCGGCGGCCAGAAGAATTGTCATTTCGTCGGCGTCGACGGGAACCACGATGCGGTCTCGCAGTTTGCCATTGACCTGTACAGGAAGTTCCATGGTGGATTCGGTCATTTTCGCCGGGTCAAATGTTGGCCAGGGGCGACGGGTGAGTGTCTTGTGATGGCCGAGCCGTTCCCAGATTTCCTCGGCGATGTGCGGGGCGAATGGGGCGAGCATCAATGTTAAATTCTCGGCTACGTCTCGGGGCACGTTTGGCAAGCCGGTCAATTCATTGTTGAGTTTGATCAGCTCGGCGATGGCGGTGTTGAAACGCAGGCCGTCAATATCTTCCGCGACTTTTTTGATCGTGTGGTGCATTTGACGATCGAGCGCGTCAGGGACCGCGCTGTCGACGGCGCGGGAACCCTTGGCCGCTTCATCATCACCGACCAGATTGCGCCATACGCTGCGCAGGAACCGGGACATGCCGACAATATCTCGCGTATTCCAGGGCTTCTGGGCTTCTAACGGCCCCATGTACATTTCGTAGAGGCGAAACGCATCGGCTCCGTAATCGGCGACGATTTCATCGGGGTTGACGACATTCCCGCGGCTCTTAGACATCTTCGAGCAGCGCGCATCAACACGGATTTTCGTATCCGTTTTCAAAACATGACCCGCAGAGGTTTTTTCAATGTCCTCTTCTGAGACCCGTCGACCGATCAGCTTTTGCCCGGTGCGTTTATCAAAACCAATCACCTTCACGCCTGAACCATCGTTCTCTTCGTCGATGTCTCGCACTTCGGCAACGGTGACCGACATTGAATCTGTCGTTTCAAAGACGTGATATTCCATTTCTCCAAGAATCAACCCTTGATTCACCAATCGACGAAATGGTTCCGGCGTACTCACATGCCCCAAGTCAAACAACACTTTGTGCCAGAATCGCGAGTAAAGCAGATGCAGCACGGCATGCTCGACCCCGCCTACATAAAGGTCTACTGGCATCCAATACTTTTCTTTTTCCGGATCAATAAACCGCTCGGCATTTTTCGGATCGGCATATCTTAAGTAATACCAGCACGACCCGGCCCACTGCGGCATGGTGTTGGTCTCGCGTGTGAACGTGCCGCGATCGTTCTTTACTTCGAGCCATTCCTTTGCCTTGCTCAGCGGGCCTTCGGGGGAGCCGGTGGGTTTAAAATCTTCCAATTCCGGCAGGGTTAACGGCAATTCAGATTCATCGATCGCCGAGGCATTTCCGAACGCATCCAGAATGAGTGGGAAGGGTTCACCCCAATAGCGCTGACGGCTGAACAGCCAGTCGCGCAGCTTGTATTTGATCGAGCGGTGACCCACACCTTCCTCCTCGAGCCAGAGGATCATTTTTTCTTTGGCTTGCTGTGTGGGCAGGCCATCCAGAAGTCCGCTGTTGATGGCGGTTCCTTCTTCGGTGAAAGCCGCATAGACAGAAGCTGCGCGGCCAGCGAAGGGGGCAACCACCGTTTGAATGGGCAGCTTGTTTTTCGTGGCGAACTCGTAGTCACGTTCATCGTGCGCCGGCACGGCCATGATGGCCCCGGTGCCGTAACCCATGAGGACATAGTCGGAGATGTAGACCGGGATTTTCTCGTCATTGGCCGGGTTGATCGCAAATGATCCGGTGAAGACACCGTTTTTGTCTTTGGTATCCGACATCCGATCCCGATCGCTCCGGCCGGCGATCATCGTGCGGTAGGCCTCGATCGTCTCGCGATGACTCGGCACGGTGATTCGATCGACCAGCGGATGCTCGGGTGCAAGAACCATGTAGGTTGCGCCGAAGAGCGTATCGGGCCGTGTGGTGAAGACGGTAATGCTGAGGTCGGCGTTGGCGTCTTCACGCGAGTCGTTCGGGGATTGCAGCCCGGCGGTGTGCATATCGGGTGGGGCGATATCGAAATCAACCTCAGCGCCGACACTTTTGCCGATCCAGTTACGCTGCATTTCTTTGAGTGATTCCGGCCAATCGAGCAACGATAAATCATTGACCAGTCGATCGGCATAGGCGGTGATGCGGAGCATCCATTGCCGCATGGGCCGACGTTCGACGGGGAAACCCCCGACTTCGCTTTTGCCGTCAATGACTTCTTCGTTCGCCAGCACCGTGCCGAGTTGCCGGCACCAGTTCACGGGAACTTCGTCGATATACGCCAACCGCTGTGCGTCGATCGCTTCGCGCTGTTCGGCTGCGGTCAGTTCCCGCCACAGTCGCTCGATACGCACTTCACCCGAAATGCGCTCCATTCCTTCGGGCGTGGAATTGGGATGGAGTGAATTGTCCGGGCCGATCAACAGATTTTCATTGACCAGTTCCTGCATCAGATGGCTGATCGACATGGCCCGATCCTGGATCGGGTCGAAATAACTGTTGAACAGTTGGAGAAAGATCCACTGCGTCCATTTGTAATAGCCGGGGTCGGTGGTATCGACTTCGCGGTCCCAATCGTAGCTCAGGCCGAGCATTTGGATCTGGCGGCGGAAGTTCTCGATATTTTTCTTGGTGGTGACGGCCGGGTGAACGTTATTCTTCACCGCGTACTGCTCGGCGGGCAGGCCAAACGCGTCCCACCCCATCGGATGCAGGACATTATACCCCTGCATGCGGCGGAATCGCGAAACGATATCCGTGGCGGTGTAGCCTTCTGGGTGCCCGACGTGCAGTCCTGCGCCGCTCGGGTAGGGGAACATGTCCAGAATGTATGCTTTGGGCATATCACCGGCGTCGACGGGGTCGAGGGCGGCGAAGGTTTTATTGGTTAGCCAGTAGTTCTGCCACTTCTTTTCGATCGCAGTGAAGTTGTAACTCATAGGTTGCACGATGATAACGGAAGGAAGTGGGGGCTGCGAATGGGGAATAGGTGAGGAGCAGTCGGACTTATTTTAACGTCCCAAAACGTTTACCAAACAAAAAGTTAAAGAATTATCCAAGTCCTCACGCTGGTGTTCCGATAACACCGTTAGATGGGTAATGAGCGTGACTTTTCGGAAGGTAGCGTCATATGTTAATGATGTCGGAAAACAGATCGGCAACCGAGACGATGGGGCGGATGGAATTGGGAATCGACAGCGGCGTGGAACGCCGTCGTGGATTGCGAATTCGCCAGCATCGTCCAATCAAGATTTTTGAACCGACCACGCATCGATATTATGGTGGACAGACCGAAGATCTCAGTGCGACAGGGTTGCAGATCGAGTTACCCCTGTCGACACCAGTACGGCCAGGGAAACTGGTCAACGTGCATGTCGGACTTGGGGAACACGGCGAGACGCTTGCCAATCGGCGGAAGATGATTCCGGCGAAGGTGGTTTGGGTCAGCCGCGACACGAATCAGGCAACCGGCCGGTTGATGGCGGGAATCGAGTTCATCTCCAGCATCACCGCGCATCTCGATGCGGCGTGATCGAACGCACGACAGCAGTTTTTTGCGCAAGAGAATTGCCGCACTAAGTTGTTTTGACGCACGCCGATCAGAAATTCGATCGGCGTCGTTTTTTAATTAAATTCACCGCTATCGTGTCAGTTCTGGGCGGCAATGCGTTGACGAATTTCTTCGCGGCGTTTTTTGAGTGTTTCGGCGTACGAGCCTTTCAGGGTCGGTTGCATTTTCTCGGTTTCGTCGATGAGCGCTGCCGCGCTCTTCAAGTCGCCTTGTTTCGGGGAATCCATCAGACGTTCGACTTCGCTGCGGATAAGAAACCCGATGTCATCTTGTACCTGAGGATCGGATGTGATGCGTTCACCCGCAAACTGAATGGCTTCCGGATAGCTGCCGGCCCGGAGTTCGGCGCGCATGAGTTGCACGCTGAGCTGCACCAAAGTCGCCCGTGGGCCATTGTGGTTAAGCCAATAGGTCAGGGATGCCTGGAAACTCGCCGCCGCTTTATCCCATTGTTCCAGGGACATCAGCGTTTCGCCAATATTTTGATGAACGCCCGCAAGTGTTTGGGCCGCCTGGGGACTGACGCGAGCGTCGACGATCAATTTGTCGCGAGCCGCCTGAAGCACGATGGTCCGATTTTGAAGCACATCAATACGCCGCTTCGGATCGTTTTTAAGCGCTGCTGAATCCTTGAACTTTTCAGCCCAGTTGCTCAAAAGATCATTCGCGGTGAACTCCGGGCGGGTGAACAGGGCGGTTAAAACTTTCCACGCGGCATCGCGGACGGATCGATCTTTTTCGCGACCCGTGGTTTGATCGTAAAGGGCCTCGGCCTGATTAAACGTACCGACGTTGCCGAGTGCTTTCACAGACTCGAGTCGCACGGCGGCATCGGGATCGCGCCGCAGAGAACTAACTAAATCTGTGGCGGCTTGCTCCTTATCGTTGGGTTCGACCATATTGCCCAACCCGCGGCAGGCGGCGATGCGAATCTTGACGGTATTACGCGGATCGTTCACATCCAAAGCGCGGCTGAAGGTACGCAGCATGGAAGCATCATGCAGTTGTGCCAATGCTTCGAGGATGAACCCGCGAAGATTCTCTGTGCCGGGCTTATCGCCGACCAGTTCAAGTTTAGTTCGCAGATTGACGGAAACCCGGGCGGTGAGAGCCGTGTCTTTGCGGATCGGGTCTCCGAGTTCACTGAGCGCCTCTGCGGCGGCCTCGGCAACGCGCGTGGCGGGACCATTGAGCAAAAGCAGCAGGGCATCGACGGACTTAATCTGTTGCAATCGGGCGAGGGTCGAGGCGATGACGATCTTCACATCCGGGTCGGTTTCGACGGCGAGCTGAGCAAGCAATGGGCCCACGGAAGCCGCATCGTTAATCTCGCGCAGTGCGTTGATCACCACTTGCCGAACTTCAACCGCGCTATCTCCGATCATGCCGCGCAGTTGATCGATGATGATGGGGGGAATCCGGTTCCCAACGAGTTTTTCGTCGAGAACTTTGTCAGCTCCCACAACGCGAATCGCGGGAACGGTGTCTTTAAGCCAGCTCAGCGTTACATCGGTGCGCTGATTTTCAGGGACTCGCTGGTAGTCGCGGTCCAGCAGGGTCTTGATGTGATCCGTCAGTCGCTGGAAATCACGCTTGACCTGCCCGTAATGTCCTGCTCGGTTCCGGAACTGGGCGGCTTCCCACTCGGATTCGGCTTGATCCTTGCTGGCGGCCCACCAGACGCTCCATTGCTGGATATCACTCCCGATTTGTTGAAGTCCGGTCATCTCGGTTAATGCCAGCGTCGCGGCTTTGCGAATTTGCGGATCTTCTTCGGAGCTGTTCGTCAGACCGATTAAAAAAGCCGCCGCATTCTTTTTGACGAACGATCCGATGCCTCGGATGGCGGCTTCTCGCGAACCCGGAACCTGCGTGGCGTTTTCCGCAAATTTAATCAGGTCGTTGAGAACCTGCAGATCATCAGTGAAGTTCGTTAAAGCGCTCACGGCGGCCTCGGTGGCCACTCTATCGCGACCCATGAGTGAAAGCAGGGAAGGTATGAATCGCGGGTCGGGTCGCGCATCGCCTGACAATGCCTTTGCCACGGCAATCTGCGCAGGGCGGTCGGGGTCACGAAGGGCTTTGAGCAGAATGTCTCGGGCATCGGCGCGCTGCCTTAGCACGAGCCGCTCAGCCGCTTGTTCACGTTGTTCCGGCCTGGAATTGGGGTTCGATAGAATCGCCGCCTGCTGATTCAGATCGCGTTGGATCGTCTGTTCGGGATTTTCCGCAGGGGTAGTTGCGGTAACTTGGGGGGATTCTTGTCCGAGCAAGGCAGGGGCGCGAACGATCGCCATCGTAGCAACGGCGAACGCTGCCGCAATCAGGGGGGGCCGCATCCAGCGAAAACCTACCACTATCGCGCTTTCTTGACCTTCGTGACGGTCTGTTTGTACAACTTGCTGTCGTGCCGCCGGACCGTCATCCTGATGATTGACTCAAATGCTCTTGACCCGCGGCCCATTGCCGGGGATTTTTAAAGTTAACTTATTTTGCGGGTGCTTCAAAGTGTATCACGCGCCTCACAAGCAACAATTTCGGCGCATCGAACGCACGAACGATCACAATTTGGTGCTTTAAACCGTTCCATTTAAGATTACGCACTTGCGAACCGCGCCAGCGTATAGTTAAAGTATCGCCTTCCGAAGCGGGCTTTAGATGGTTGGCCTTCTGTCGGACCACTGATCTCGCTTTTGAATTTGTTCCGAGGCCATGGTTCTATGAACGACTGGTACGATGCCGAGCAACGCGTCGAACGGGCCAAAGAGTTCTTCGACGAGCGGAAATGGTCCGAAGCATTGGAAGAGCTTCAGGCTGCAGTCTCGCTGAACCCATACAACGCGGGATGGTTCTTCAATATTGGGCTGATCCTTGATGAATTGCAGCGATTTGATGAAGCCGTCGGGGCCTATCGACAAGCCCTGGAAATCGATTCAGAGGATGTCGATGCTTTGAGTCATCTGGGGGCGGATCTTACTCGCGTGGGTCATCATCAAGAAGCTCTGAAGACCTTCGAGCAGATCGAACGCATTGATTCGAGTTGTGAACATTCCTATTGCACGCGCATCGACATCTATCGGCAGCTCGGCGACCACGAAAAGGCCGAGGAAATGTTCTACATCGCCCGGCAATACAAAGAAGAATGCCCGGAGTGCTATTACTACATCGGGCTCAGCCTTTTTGATCGCGGTTTGTACGACAAAGCCCTTTATTGCTGGCAAAAATCCCTCGATTTGGATGACCAGCATCCGGAAGTGCATCTGCGAATTGCCGAGGCTTACCGAAACAAGGGAAAGCTCGACAAAGCCCGCCAGCATTATCTCTTTGAACTTCGGCAGAATCCCGGGGATACCGAAACATTGCTGGATCTCGGGGAACTGCTTATGGAGATGGATCGGCTGGAGGAGGCGGGCGAAAAATTCCGTCGCGCGATCGAGTTGTCGCCGGAGCATCCATCGAGCCATTATTGTCACGGACGATGGCTGCTCGAAACCGCGCGCATTGATGAGGCGATCAATGCTTTTCTGAAGGTACTTCAGTTAGACCCGACGTATCCTGGCGCGCATCTTCATCTGGGCCGTATTTATCACGAACGGCACGAACCCGATCGAGCGCGACGGCATCTGCGCAGCGAACATCTTCTTGTGCCGGAAGATCCGCAAATGATGTTGGATTTGTCCAACCTGCTGCTGGATTGCGGTGAGACTTCGACCGCGGTTGTCTGCCTCAAACGCCTGACGGAAAAAGAGCCTGGCAACGCGAACGCCTGGCAGAACCTCGCGGTTGCATATTTTCACAGCGACCAATTTGAAGAGGGGATCGTCGCCAGTCAGCAGGCGCTGAGATGCGATCCATCCCATTTGATGGCGATGCACAATCTGGCAGTCGCCTACGAACAGATGGGCCGTTACGAGGAGGCCGTCAACTGGGTGCGAACGGCTCTTGCAATTGATCCGCGGGAACCGGTATTTCAAAAGCTTGAAGTCCGACTTCGATTTTTGCAGGTTCGGACGAAGGTAAAAGGGGTCATGCAGAAGGTCTTGCGACTGCCACGAAAGTTACGGCGCAAACCACCGGTGAATGGATGAGCACCATCATTCTTGCGGTGGTGGTATCCGTAGCCGGTTTTATCTGGGTCCATCTTAATCGTGAGACTCGTCGAAATTCCCTTGAAACGGTGCCGCCGTCCGAAATTCCGACCCCCGTTAAACCACTCAATCTCAAGCGAATTGTATTGCGAACCTTGTTCGTGATGTTGGCGATCACCGCGCTGCTTGGATTTGGATTTTATCGATATGTTACGTCAGGCGGTATGATTGCCCGCCAGAATCCACCTGCATTTGAAGCGTACCTGGCTGGGAAATTGGTTAATCTTGGCATTCCTGCAGAAGCTCGATTGCTCAAAAATCCACTCGCCTCCTCGGGGAGTGCGGCGGATATCACTACCGGCCGGGAACTGTATCAGAAGAATTGTGAAGTTTGTCATGGTTTTGACGGTTCGGGGAAAACAAATGCAGGGTCCGGACTTTATCCTCCACCCACACGTTTGCGCGGTATGGAAACCGCCCGTCGCACGGATGGCGAGCTGTTTTATCTGATTCGTCAGGGCATTCGGAATACAGGCATGCCGGGATGGCAATTGCCCGATCGCGATACCTGGCAACTGGTCCTTTACGTTCGCAATCTACCGATTGCTTCCGATTTTTCGACGGCAGTACGACCTCCGGATGCGCGATTGTCCAAGGCGCGCTACGTCGGATCATTGGCCTGCGCCGTGTGCCATGCGCAGGTTTACGAACGGTGGAAAACCACTCGAATGGCCAATGTTGTCCGCGATCCGAAGATACATCCCGATGCCATCATTCCCGATTTGTCAAAGCCTGATCCCCTCGTTCACTTTTCCATCGCCGACATTGACTTTGTTTATGGCAGCAAATGGAAGCAGCGATATTTCAAAAAGATTGGTGATGACTATTACCCGTTGCAGGCTCAGTGGGATGTGACCCACAAAAAATGGCGCAACTACTTTGTCAAAGATGATTGGTGGGTTTCGCTGTATCCCCCGGACAATATGAAGCGTCCGACCAGCGCCACCTGCGATGGATGTCATTCGGTGAACTTCGATATCTCTACGAAAACAGTTACCGAGTGGAACGTCGGCTGTGAAAAATGCCATGGTCCGGGCAGTGCGCATGTTCAGCAGCCGGTGAGTGCCACGATCGTCAATCCTGCCCGGTTGGATTACGTTCAAGCGAACGACACATGCATCCAGTGCCATTCCCAGGGTCGACCGCTAACCAATCCTATCGAGGATCGAAACTACGATTGGCCCGTTGGATTTCACGTTGGCCGCAGACTCCAGGATTACTGGAAACTTGAAGACCATAAACTGGGTGAGACGACCTTCACGCATTTTTCCGATGGAACGGCCCACAAGAATCGCATGCAGGGAAATGACTTCGTGACCAGCCAGATGTACACGCATGGCGTTTCATGCTTTACCTGCCATGATCCGCACGGAGACCAGATCGAGGGCATGCTCCGCAAACCGGCGAACAGCCTGTGTCTGGATTGTCATGGGCCGCGATCTCCGAACGGTCCCCATTCATTGACGATCGAAGAGCATACCCATCACAAAGTTGGCAGTACGGGAAGCGAATGCGTTGCGTGCCATATGCCGAAAATAGCGCAGACGCTTGGAGATGTAAACGTGCGGAGTCACACATTTCGATTCATCAGCCCGACGAAGACGGATTCGTCAAAGGTGCCGAACGCCTGCAACGTGTGTCATACCGACCAATCGACGGCGTGGACATCGCGTGCTCTGCAGACGTGGAAGGAGCAGTCGCCGTGGCGGATGGCTCAGTGAGAATTCATACTCAAATAATCGTACGCGATAAGCGTAGGTTCCACTGTGCGGAACAAGAATTGCGAGTCCTTGAAAGATGTTCCGCACAGCAGAACCTACAAATTTTGAGGCGGGCGATCGAATCCTTATTCGGGCGCTTCGAGCTGCGATCGTGAAATCCATTCCGGGGCGAGCGGCGTGATGAACTCCGGGTACCCGGGAGCACCCATCTCAGGAATATCCAAGCCGGCGATTTCAACTTCCGGTGGAACGCGATTGGTCCCAAGGAATTTTCCTATCAATTTGAAGCAAATGCCCGCGATGATGAAGTTCCATGCGAAGCAACTGATCGCCGCTATGAATTGGGCGAGCAACTGAGAGCTGTCCCCATAAAAAAGCCCGCGCACCCCGCCGGTGACGCCATTGTATGTACCGTTTGCCCCGGTGAAGGTGCCATCCGCAAAGAGGCCGACGGCCAGCAATCCCCACAACCCGCTGACGCCGTGAACGCTGATTGCACCGACTGGATCATCGATCCCTTTACGCTCCCAATAAAACACCGACCAGTCGGCGATCAAACCGGCGATGGCTCCGATCAGAACCGCTGCCCAAGGCGCGACAAAAGCACACGGGGCGGTAATCGCCACAAGACCGGCCAACAGGCCGTTGCACATCATCGAAGGGTCAGGCTTTCCGAAGCGGAACCAGAGATAGAGCGCTGAAACCAACGCTCCCGCGCCGCTGGCCAGCATCGTGTTGACTGCAATCAAACCGATTCGACCGTTCGTACCGGCCATCGCGCTGCCGGCGTTAAATCCAAACCATCCAAATGCCAGAATGAACGTGCCGGTGATCACCATGGGGATGTGATGACCCAGAATCGGTCGCGGATTTCCATCACGGTCGTACTTCCCGATGCGCGCGCCAAGCATCCAGGCGGTCACCAACGCCATCACACCGCCTTGCATATGGACGACTGATGAACCCGCATAATCCACCGCGCCATGACCCAGCTTGAAGTTCAGACCCAGTTGCGCGAGCCAACCGCCGCCCCACATCCAGCAGCCATAGATGGGATAGATGAATGAGCCGATCAGAAAGCTGAAAATGAAAAAGCTGCTGAACTTCCA
>JBBRMF010000108.1:0-15908 GCA_038230975.1 Tepidisphaerales bacterium | reverse complement strand
GTCGCACGTCTCCAGAACCGCCGCCGCCAGCGGCGATCGCCGCATCAACTCTCGATTGAAAGCATCCATGCCGAATCTCCTTGTGTTGCAAGATTTCAGCGCGAAAGGACTTGCGCGTCAAGAAGTACGCGGAAGGAGTGGGGACATGGCACCCCTGAATTGATTCATCGTAGCAACTTTACCCCTCGACAGCTTTTCGCCCCGTCTTATTCTCCGTCCCCGCCCGGAGCCGCGCGATGTTGCTGCGGTGTTTGTAGACGATCATGCCGCCGACGATGACCGTGAAGACGAGCAGCGGGAATTGTTGGCCGAGCAGTGGCCAATGGTTGATCAAGCCGAGGGATGTGTACGCGATCGGAAACGCCACGGAGGCGGCGATCGAGGCGACGCTGACATAGCGCGTCGCGAAAAAGAACCCGAGCCAGACGAAGGTGACGATAAAGCCGGTGAGAGTGAAATAGGGGAATAGGCCAAACACCACGCCCACGCTAGTGGCCACGCCTTTACCGCCTGTGAAACCGAGGAACAGGCTGAACATATGGCCGACAATGGCACCGAAACCGACGAGCAGCCAGTAGATGAAGACCCAGGCATCGGGCACGGGAAAATGTCGCCGTACGAACCACGCGGCCACCAGCATGGGCAGCAGGCCTTTGAGTAAATCAAGGCTGAAGACGATCGCGAAAAATCTCCCGCCAAGCAGACGGCCCACATTCGTCGCGCCGATATTCCCGCTGCCGGCTTTGCGCGGGTCGACGCCATTGGATAGCCCGACGAGCAATCCAAACGGGATCGACCCGATCGCGTAGGCGAACAAGGCCAGGCAGAGTAGTAGGAAGTGCGGGCGGGTCATGAGTTGAAAATATCGAAATCCGAAGATCGAATCGGATTCATTCGAGCTTTTTATGTCTTCGTTTTGAGCTTACTTCGGATTTCAGATTTCCGATTTCGAGCTTCCCGAAAGGCTATTTTCTTGGCGGCAATACCACGCTCTTCACGCGAATGATGTTCGGCCGGGCCCGCAGGCGGTTTAGCAAGGCTTCGGGCGGGGCGCTGTCGGTTTTGATGACCATCAGCGCGGTGGCTTTTCCTTCCTTGTCGAACTCACGGCTGATGACCATGTCGGCGATATTCACTTGGGCGTCGCCGAAGCTGGAACCGACGAGACCGATCACGCCGGGTTCGTCTTTGTTGACGATGAGAACCATGTGACCTTCAGGGATCATGTCCATCGCGTAGCCGTCGATGCGGACGATGCGCGGCAGGCCGTCGGCGTAAACGGTGCCGAGAATGCGGTGGGTCTCACCGTCCGGGCCTTCAACGCGAACACCGACGATATCGCCCACCAGGCCGGCCGGGGGTTGCGGTTCGTGGACGGCCGACAGACTGATCCCACGGCTGCGGGCGATGTGTTCTACGTTGATCACGTTGACGCTGCCGGGCCCCATGTGCGGCATCAGCAACTCAACGGTCACCAGTCGCAACAAGGTGGGCATGAGCTTCGGAGCGCGATTGCCACTGACGCGAAGGGTGATCGTCTTAT
This sequence comes from Tepidisphaerales bacterium, assembly GCA_038230975.1. Classification (GTDB taxonomy): domain Bacteria; phylum Planctomycetota; class Phycisphaerae; order Tepidisphaerales; family Tepidisphaeraceae; genus JANXVV01. The sequence goes on along the minus strand of JBBRMF010000108.1, from coordinate 14,365 downwards.
ATCCGCTGTCGCAGTAGCCGGAGAGTACCGCGCCAATGCGGCGGGCCAGCTCGGCAAATGGTGCTTCATCGGCAGGTAGATCCAGCTTGAGTCCACCGGCGTTGACGGCCCCGCGAATCTCACCGTTTTGCAAATAGGCGACGATGGCTTTGCAGGCATCGACCGAAACGGCGGTCTGGGCTTCGTCCGTCTGTGCGCCAAGGTGCGGCGTCAACACGACATTGTCACAAGAAAACAGCGGATGATCCTGTTGCGGCGGTTCCTTGATGAACACATCCAGCGCGGCACCGGCGATTTTCTTGGCCTTCAATGCTTCGGCCAACGCAAATTCATCGACCACTTCGCCGCGGGCATCATTGATCACCAGCAGATTCGGCTTGCACTTGTTGAATAGCCGATCGCGATTCAAAAGGTGCTTGGTTCCTTCGCCACCGGGAACGTGGAAGGTAATGACATCCAGTTGCGAAACAAATTCATCGAAATCACGAACGAGTTTCACGCGGCCATCAAGCGCGGTGGGTTGGCTGTAGAACGGATCGAAACCGATGACCGTCATCTCCATCGCCAGCGCGCGGCTGGCGACGGTTTGGCCGATGCGACCGAGACCGACCACACCCAGCGTTTTCCCGGCTAACTGGGTTCCCTGATACTTGGCCTTCTCCCACTTCGGCAACGCGGCTTTCACGTGCGCATCGGCCGCAGGAATTTTACGGGCCAGGCTCATCATCAACGCCAAGGCATGCTCTGCGGTGGAAAGCGTGGAAGCCGCGGCGGTGTTCAGAACCAGAATCCCCTTGGCGGTGGCGGCATCGAGATCGATGTTATCGACACCCACACCGGCCCGGGCAATCGCCTTCAATTGACCTGGATTCTCGAGCACTTTTGCCGTGACTTTTGCGCCAGAGCGGACGACGAGCGCATCATATTGGCCGACGATTGCCGCCAACTCATCTTCCTTGAGCCCGATCTTGGTATCGAAGGAATGCCCGGATTGCTTTAGAAAGTCCAGCCCCTCTTCCGCCAACTTGTCAGCCACGAGACTGCGCATTGGTAATCCTTAGTAGAAAGCGTTTATGTTTGGAAAGTCGAACATCGTAAGGAACTGAGGGATATCAGGCAAGTTGAACCGAGATCTGTAGAATACTCTTCGTGCAAAAAACGATCAGAATCTCAATCTATTCCGCGTTGGCAGTCCTTCAGGTCTCCGCATTGGTGTTCGCACCATTCGCGGTGCGGCCTTGGGTTTTCTTGCAGCTCATGTTGGCCTGTCTGATTTCGATCGTAGTAATGATCTTTCGCACAAATCAGCGAGCGCGACGCCTCTATCGAGCCCACGAAGGCCTTTGTCTCGAATGCGGATATGACGTACGCGCGAGTGCAATACTATGTTCTGAGTGCGGCACTCCTATTGAACGCCCTGAAAAGCTTGTGGAAGGTAAATGGGACGTCGAAGCCGCCGCGCTCCGCTATCTCGTTTCGCGGAGCGCAAAGATAACCAATCCCAAAACTTACAGATCAACTGTTTTGGGCCAAATCCATGCGATGGATCAACTTTTTTTGAGAAAACGAACGGCAGATTTAATCGCGCTTGGATTCCGCCCGTTCGGAGAATTGGCGACCGGCACACGATTACTACTCGCATTTCGCGTTTTTGGATCGGAAGACAATCACGTAATCGCTACAGCGGGGAGCCTTATCACCTTTGAAGTGTATTACTGGAGTGAGGCGGAAAGACACTTCGGCTTTCAGTCCGAGCTGAGCGACGAAACGTTTGTCGTCACCTATCGAATTCTTTGCCCGCAGAATCGTCAGCTCCTCCCAAGAACCTACCCTGGAATAGACCAGGAATTTCGATTTGATCGGATCGACGCGTGCGAATTGTTCGAATTTCATCGGAAGCGTGTCGCGCAAAAAATCATGGATGTTCCATCCCGATCGGTCGTAATGTGTCGGAACTTGCCTGAGAGTTTGGCCAGCCAGCGACGACTCGAACTCAAAAAATGCGCGCATCAGGCACCCGAGGAATTCCCTGATGAAGCTACGCTCCGCGCTTCATTCCCTAACCGTTCCGAAGAATGGCTCAAGGCGTTGGCAAATGAAATGAATCAATTGAAAGCCAGATCCTTGTCGGAAAGGCCCAAAAGTTAGTCACCTGAATTTCAACTAAAACGGCTTGGTCGTCAACGGTTTTGGCGACGGTGGAATAAACTGCGGCTGCACATCATCCACCGGCGTTTTCTTGCCTTTCCACAGATCCTGCGTTTCCATCAACTTTGACGACGTATGGCTTTCCATATTGTCCGGGTCGTACAGTGGGTCCGGCGATTTGGTTTCCAGCATCACGCTCAAGGCGTACAAGCCAATGCCGAGCAGCGCAACGATCGTGAGGAGTGTGCCGGCGGTCGCGGGGGAAATGCTATCTTCTTGTTCGAGCATTCGCATTCCTTCAAGGTGGCATGGGCGTCTCGCCCGTGCTTTTCGTTTGATCGGTACACGGGCGAGACGCCCATGCCACCGTTCCGTTACTTCCCTTTCTCCCAGGGAATATCGGCTATGCCTGCGTTCTGGTTCACCCAGCGGGCCTGCACAAATAGCCAGTCGCTCAATCGGTTTAAGTACGTCAGGAGAATGGCCGCTACCGGGCGATCGAGCGAAAAATCCACGATCAATCGTTCGGCGCGGCGGCAGACGGTTCGGGCCAGATGGAGCCTTGCGGCGGGTTCGGAACCGCCGGGGAGAATAAACTGCCGTAACGGCGATAAAGCGGATTCGGATTCGTCAATCTCCATTTCCAGGCGGGCGACAATGGATTCATCAATTACCGGCAACGTGGCGGCCGTGCTCACTTCCGGAGTGGCCAGGTGAGCGCCGATGACAAAAAGCTCATTCTGAATCATCGTCAGTTTTCGCTGCAGTTCCTTGGGGGCGGCCAGCACGGCGATTCCGATGACGGCATTGAGTTCATCGACGGTTCCGTAGCAATCCAATCGGGCATCGCACTTGCGGACGCGATCACCACCGAATAAGCCGGTCGTGCCATCGTCGCCGGTGCGGGTGTAAATCTTCATGGACGGATGATTGCCTCCGGCGGGTGGAGAATCAAGTTTGTGATTCCCGGCCTTTCCGTATAATCCGCCAAATGTCAGCAAAAACGATCGATGGAGCAGCCTTGGCAGCGCAGGTGCGGCTGGGTGTGCAGGAACGCGTCGCGCAACTGGTGAGCCTGGGTCGCGCGGTGCAGTTGACGGCGATTCTAGTCGGCTCCACTCCGGCAGCCGAAGTGTATGCGGAGAATCAGGCTCGTACGAGTCGTGCCGTGGGGATTGATTATCGACTGATTAAGCTGCCGGCCACCGCAACGATGGACGAGGTTCGCGCGACCATCGAGAACCTGAATCATGACCTGGCCGTGACCGGCATCATGCTGCACCTGCCGTTGCCAAAACAGTTGGATGCGACGGTGTTGCAACATGCGATCGATCCGGTGAAAGATGTGGAAGGGGTTTCCCCGGCGAACATCGGATACGTCGTTTACGGCCACACACTCATCGCCCCTTGCACGGCTTTGGCGGTGATCGAATTGATCCAGTCGACCGGCGTCAACCTGCGCGGATTGGAAGCGGTTGTGGTCGGCGCAAGTGAAATCGCGGGGAAACCGATCTCGTTGTTGCTGACCGAGAAGATGGCGACCGTCACGCTCTGCCATATTGAAACGAAAAACCTCATCGAACACACAAAGCGGGCGGAGGTGCTGGTGGTGGCGGTTGGCAAAGCGGGATTGATCGGCGCGAATCATGTGAAGGAAGGGGCAATTGTGATTGATGTCGGCATCAATCGGGTCACACAACCGGATGGAACCAAAAAAACGGTGGGTGATGTGCAGTTTGAAGCGGTCAGCGAAAAAGCGGCATTTCTCACGCCCGTACCCGGAGGCGTCGGGCCGATGACGGTGGCGATGTTGTTGAAGAACACGCTGCGGAGTGCAGAGTTGTTACTCGATAAACATCTCGTTGAATCGCCTAAATAGCCCCCGGCATGCCGGGGGATATGTAGGGGTGGATGTGTTTTATTTGTTAGGCGACGACGAGTAATGCCTTCCCGGCGGCCGTGCGAACGCGGGCGATTGCGCCGGCGTTAAATTCCAGAAAATCTGATTCGATTCCATCGCTGAAGATCACTCCGTTGGCGGCCATGTCTGATTCAACGGTGATCTCCTGCCCGGCGTCCAATATGCCGGCAACGAGATCTGCGCGGGAGGATTTACTCGCAAAAGGTTCTCGCACCACATAGAACAGCCGGGAATCTTCCCAACCTAATTTGATCGAGGAAACGGGCGGCGATTTTCCTAAAGCCGAGATCACACCGGCGGCCATGTTGAAGACGCTCGACAACCAGCCAGTCGATCCAGCGCCGGTGCTGACAAGAAGCCCGCTGGAACTCTGCGGTTCAGTCTTACCGGCAACACTCAGTTGATATCGCGCGGAAACATGCGAGCGCGCCCCAATGAATAGTTCGTTGAACGCAAGCAGTTTCTGGCCGTCGGCGAGCGTCGCTTCGGCCAACGTAACTTCTCGATACTTGGCTTTTTTCTGTAAGACGCGTTGCACCGCATCGCGGGCCTGACCGGTGCTGAAGGGAAGGAGCACGCCGTCGATTCGCAGAGGATCCGGATTGACGGCGACGATCGGCAAACCGATCGCATATTTGGCGGTGTTGGCCACCAAGCCGTCCTGCCCGACGGTCACGATGATATCCGCCGGGCCGAATACAAAATTCGGCAGAAATTCACGATCAATCGCCTGAATCGGTAAATCGAAATCTCCGAAATCCAGATCGCGGCGCAGTTGCTGAACCGATTGATCATATTGTTCAGAAGCCGATTCCACGCTGCGGAATTTCATCTCGGCCAATTCGTTGATCTTCGCACTGCTCGGCGCGGCCGGTTGACGGCTCAACTCTCGTTTGGCGGCACTGACCATCTGAAATTTGGCCTGGGCAGGCGTGTTAAACTTCTTGCGCAATTCACCCATCTGCGTGGGCCGCGTGACGATGACGATTTTTTGATCGACTCGATAACCCATGTCATTTTTGCTACTGGATTATTTCTTCTTGTCGCCGTCGCTCAGCAATGCCCCGAGCAGTTCCGGGGAGATATTCAGCTCACCGATCTTCTGGGCATTTTCAGCCAAATCGCGGAACGCCATGGCGATCGAAAGTTTCGGATCCATTTTACCCGCGCTCAGCGCGGTGAGTGTTCGCCAATCCACGCCTTTGATCGGCGTAAGCATTGCGTTCAGTCCATAGGCCTTGGAATCCGCATCCTTCCGTTCGTTCTCAACGCGCTGATCGATCAGCGCGGTTCGCTGTTTTTCAAGCGCGATAGAGGCCGACATTTTCGCCTCGTTGATTTGCCGTTTCTTTTCCTCGACGGCGATTTCCGTGTTCAACTCGCTCTCGCGGATCATGCGCTCCTGTGCCACGGCGGCATTTCTGCGGGCGTAGACGGCTTCATCCGCCTGCCTTAAGAGTGCTTCGCGCGCTTCGGCTTCCAATGCCTTTCCAGTCTCCGGGGTGGGTTTAATCGACAGAACGGAAAGCCCCATGACTTCCACACCCAGCATAAAAACCGATGGCGATTCCTTCAACCCTTTGAGCACCTCGCTCACAATCGTTTCGTAGGCCACGAGCGCGTCTTTTAACTTAAGCCGATGGGTGATCGCGCTGGTCAACACTTGCGTGAGGCTGATCAGTCGTTCGTCCAATTTTTTGGGGTCTTCCGAGACATATCGGCCGTTTGGAAGAATGCTGAAATCCAGTAACTGGGCCAATTTTTTCGCCTCGGTCACGCGGTACGTCAACTGCCCTTGAATGGTGACATCCTGAAAATCCGCGCTGACCTCATTGAACACGAACGGCGTATCCACGCTCGATTGCGGAACCTGCACGATCACGGTGCGCGGCGCGAAGTAGTAGAACGAAAGGCCAGCCCCTTCGCGCACGATCTTGCCGTGTGCGTATTCGATGACGTACATCGTAGGGGCGGCTTTTAGATAGCGGATTCCGAATAGCATGGTTGGCCTCTCGTTAGTTACCGACTGATCCCGCTCATCAGGGATTCAATCGAATCTCCCGCAAAATTTCTGTCTGAGCCGCCGCGCCAGCCGCCACAAACGGCACTTTCGCACCGACATAATTCGTCAGATCAAATGGGAAAATGGCGTTGCCTTTTAGATCGGTGATCAATCCGCCGGCCTCAAGCACCAGCGCGGCTGGCGCGGTGATATCCCATAATTTCCCGTTGATCGTCACGGCGGCATGCGCGATGCCCGCAGCCACTTGCGTGGCTTCCAGCGCGGCTGAGCCAATCATTCGTAGCTTCCAATTCGTCTGCCCGATCCATCGAACCGCATAACCCGGGCAATGACCGGTCGAGTCGATACAGTTGCTCGTCATCATCAAAATTGACGCATCGCTCAATGGAGTAGTAAGCGCATGCAATTGGCGATTGCCGACCCAGCAGCCTTCGCCCCTGGCGGCGTAATACATCAGGTCGCGGGTCACGTCGAACACGACTCCCAGCACGGGAAAGCCGGCATCGAGTAAGCCGATGCAGACAGCGAAGTTGGGGAAACCACCGATAAAATTATTCGTGCCGTCGATCGGGTCGATCACCCACACGCGTGAGCCGCGCGTGGCTTGTTCGTTGGTGATGGCCGTGCCCAGATCGCTTTCCTCGCCGATGACACCATCGTCTGCAAAGCGTCGTTTCAAATTGGCGACGATAAAACGCTGGGCCGCGCGGTCAGCCTCGGTAACTGCTTCATCGGTTGTGGCGGCGTGCGTTTTGGTCAGGCGATCGACCTTGCCGAAATGGTCTTGTACGATTCTCCCCGCGCCGCGAGCCACTTCGATCGCATATTGCAAATCTTGTTTCAAACTCATGGACGACAATCTATCGCCTCTCGCTTCGGCTTGCGAATCGGACAACGCTTGGAGTGCCCGGCGGTTCTCTTTAAAAATCCAATTGGCGTTATACTTCCGCCATGCGCGACGTCGAACTTCCTCTGCGATACAGCACGCCCTCCAAATGGGCCACTTCCGTTCTAACCGCCCCGCTGGCGTTGTTGAATGACCACGCGCACCTTGAGAAGAAAGCGGCGAGCAACGCGCTGGAGTTATTGAATCGATGGCCGGAACCTTGCCCGCCCGAGAATTGGGTCACCGCCATGACCGCCGTCGCCCGGGATGAGGTGGAACATCTCTCCGTCGTCACGCGATTACTCGCCCGGCGCGGGGGCAAGCTGAGCCGCCAACACGCCAACCCCTATGCCAGCGGGCTGCATCAGTTGGTTCGCAAAGGTCTTGGGCCGGGAGAACTCATCGACAGACTGATGATCTCTTCATTGATTGAAGCCCGTTCCTGTGAGCGGTTTCAACTGCTCGCCAACCACTGCGAAGATGCCGAGATGGCCAAGCTCTATAAAGGTTTGTGGGCCAGCGAGCATGGACACTATTTATCGTTTTTGCAGTTGGCCGAGCAGATTCTGCCGTCTGATGTGGTGGCGCAGCGATGGGATGAGATGCTTGATCGCGAAGCCCAGTTGATCCAGCAGCAGACGCCCGGTCCGCGCATGCACAGCGGCGAACCACGGCCCGTTCTATAAGTTCGGCGAAGTTTTAACGGACGGAAGCCGATTTCATTTTTGCTGTTCCAGCGATGGGTTGAGATCGCATACGTTGGCAGCGTATGCAACCCCCCGACAGTTCCCATCCCGTATTACAGACCTGGTGGCTGATGGTATTGGCCGTCCCGATTGCGTGTGTTGCCTGGACGGTGACTCATGAGGAAATCTTCCGTGAGCCCCGCGACTTTTGCGCGCGAAAAAGTGAGGCGTGCCAAAATCTTTTGCAGCGAAAATTCTTTTACCTGTTCACCTGTGAATACTGCTTCAGTCATTACGTGACGATCTTTTTCATGCTGCTGACCCATTTCAAACTGTTGCTCGATGATTGGCGGGGCTACGTGATCAGTCTCTTTGCGCTCGTTTTTGTGGCCAACATCTATATGAATTTCTACAGCCGATTGCGCGTTGAAATCCACGTGGCTAAGACAGAAGCCAAGGCGAATGAGCAGGAGATTGAGAAGAACGGAAGCGATCAAAAGACGTGAGGTTTCAAAATTCAGAAACCCACGGAACAAGTTCCGTGGGCGTTCATGGGTTTTCGAAAAGTTCTCGCTCAGGCGAATTGTTTCTCGGACACAACCGCCGACGCTTTGCGAATGGCATCACGCACACTGCCGGCGATTCCCGCGGCGTCTAAGCCCACTTCTGCCAACTGCTCTTTTCGAGTGGCGTGAGCCACCAGGCGGTCGGGCATGCCGAGTCGGCTGAGGGATTGGGTGGGCAGGCCGTGTGTGACGGCGTGTTCAATGACCGCACTACCAAAGCCGAATTGCAGTGAATGGTCTTCAATCGTCAGCACCGGGTGGCCGGGCTTTAACACGCGGGCAAGCATTGCGGCGTCAATCGGTTTGCAGAAGCGGGCGTCAATCACCGAAACCTCGATGCCCTGTCCAGCCAACGCTTCGGCGGCGAGCATCGCGTTTTGTGCCAATGCACCGTAGGCGATCAAGGTTGCATCGCGACCCTCACGCAGAACGCGACTCTGGCCAATCGTCCATTCCTGCGAGGCGGCTACTCGTAGATCTTCATCGATCACCGCTTCAAAATTCTCCGTAGGCACGTTGTCGCGCGGGTAGCGCAGGGCACTGGCGGTTTGCAACGACAAGGCGAATCGCAGCGAGCGATTCAGTTCCGCTTCATCACTTGGGGCCATAAGCACCATCCCGGGCATCGGGCGGAGGAAAGCCAAATCGCAGAATCCGTGATGGACGGCTCCGTCATCGCCCACGAATCCGGCGCGGTCCATACAGAAGACGACGGGCATGCCGTTCAGAATCACTTCCTGCCAGGCTTGATCGAAAGCGCGCTGCATGAACGTGCTGTAGATGGCGGCGAACGGACGCAGACCGCTCTTGGCCATGCCGGCGGCCATGGCGGTCAGGTGGCTTTCGCAAATACCGCTGTCGATATATCGATCGGGGAACACCGTTTCAAACTTGCTCAAGCCGGTGCCATCGGGCATGGCGGCGGTCAGCGCGATCACGCGCGGGTCTTTTTTAGCCAACTCGATCATCGCGTCGGCAAAAGCGGTGGTCCACGATTTGCCCGTACCTTTATTGATGGTGACCCGGCAACCTTCGACCTGGAAAGCGGCGGGAGAGTGGAAACGGGTCGGTTCGCTCGCGGCGATCTCGTAGCCGTTGCCTTTGACGGTTTTGACGTGCAACAATACAGGGGTGTTGACGTGCTTTAGCTCGCCGAGCATGTTGATCAGGCCGGGCAGATCATGGCCATCCAGCGGGCCCATGTATTTCACACCGAGGCTCTCGAACATTTGCCCCGGCCACATCGCGCCTTTGAAGCCTTCCTTCAGGTGATGCCAAATTCCTTCGATCGTACCTCCCACGCTTGTGGGAAGCCGTCCGACGATTTTTTCAGCAACTTTCTTGGCTTCTTCGTAGGTGCTGCTGACCCGCACGCGCTCCAGATAGTGTGCAAACGCGCCCTGAGGCTTGCTGATGCTCATGCCGTTGTCGTTCAGGACGATCAGGCATTGCCGTCGCAACATTCCGGCACCATTTAAACCTTCAAACGCCAGCCCGTTGACGATGGAAGCATCGCCCACAATGGCGGCAATATGGTTTTGTCGATTCAGGAGTTGATCACCGCGCGCCATTCCGACGGCCGTGCTGATGGCCGTCCCGGCATGCCCGACGGCAAACAGGTCGTACGGGCTTTCAAATGGATTCGGGAATCCACTGACATGCCCTTTCTTACGGAGCATGGGGAAATCCCCGGCCCGTCCGGTGAGCATCTTATGGGCATAGCTTTGATGACCCACATCAAACAGCAATCGATCGCGCCCTTTGGGATATGCGCCAAAATCATAGACGTAATGCAATGCGATGGTGAGCTCGACCACGCCAAGGTTTGACGCCAGATGCCCACCGTTTTTGCTAACGGCCTCGACAATGCGGTGACGCATTTCGCCGGCCAATACGCCCAGTTCGTCCATCGAAAGGTTGCGAAGATCCTGAGGTGAATGAATAAAATCAAGCATAGAGCGTTCAACGGGCTTTGGTGCGGTTCTCATGGTTGGTTTGAGTACCGAGGGTGCGACTGATTTAGTTTGCGGCATCGGCAAAGACATCTTCGTTAAACCTCCAGCGAAATAAGCACGCCCTTGTGTCCTGAACGCGTCTTCCGATCCAGTCGACACGTTATTTCGCAAGCCTTACAGGTTAAGAGAATCCCAACCATGTGTCTACAGCGACTCAAATCATACGTTGGCTGGTACCGACGGACCGGGTTTTCTCGATTTTCAATAATTTCCGGATCTCATGGCGCAACAATACCCCAATGACATCGGCTTATCGGGCCTGAAAACCTTGACACATAACCTGACCTTCTCGATAGTTCCGACTCAATAATGGCAATATTGTAACAACCGACCCCATTCCCGATGCGTGAAGGTTCTCTATATACCCACGGAGACAGAGTAGGTTTTTCCGGATTGTAAATGTCACAACGGTCGATTTCGCGCGTAAAGCCTGACATGATTCACTCACTAACCCGCCGCAATTTCCTCGCCGCCAGCGCCGCTGCTGCCGGAACATCGTTGTTACCCCGTTCGACAAGTTTTGCCGATGATGCGGTCCAGTCCCCGCTGAAAGGCAAAATCCGTAAGGCGATGATTGTTGAGAAGCTCAAGGCGACGCAGCTTCAGGCTCTGAAAGACGCGGGATTTGATGGCGTCGAAACATCGCATTGCTGCCCGGAGGCCGAGGCGGCGATCGATCGCAAGCTCATCGACTCGATCGGTCTGCGCGTTCACTCAGTGCTTCGCGGATGGATGTCATTCAACAGTGATAATTCGGACAAAGTGAACGAAACCATTGAATTGACCCGCGTCGCCCTTCGAGCCGCAAAGGTATATGGTGCCGACGCGATTCTGCTCGTGCCATGTCGCATCGGCGGGGTCGCCATGCCGACTCCGGGCGAATTTGACATGGAATTCGACGAGAAAACCGGTCATGTCTCGCGCGTCGTCAAAGGGGATAACGCCCCGTATGCCAAGTATATCCAGCAGCAAAACCACGCCACGGACGGTTCCAAAGCCGCCGTTGAGAAGCTGATTCCACTGGCCGAGGAACTCAAAGTCGTCATCGGCCTGGAAAACGTCTGGAACAATCTGTGCGTGACGCCGGGTTTGTATAAGAATTTCGTTGCATCATTTAATAGCCCCTGGGTCAAAGCCTATTACGATATTGGCAACCATGTGAAGTATTCACCTCCAGAAGAATGGGTCAAAACGCTTGGCAAACTAATCTGCAAATTGCATATCAAGGATTTCAAGTTGACCCCGGAGGGTCATGATGGCAAGTTCGTGCATCCTCGCGATGGCAGCATTAATTGGCCCGCCGTTCGTCGGGCCCTCAGTGATGTGGAATATGACGGCTGGGCCACGATCGAAGACGGTGGTTTACCGTTGCCGGAGTTCGTGCGACGGTTTGATCTGATCGCCGCCGGGAAGTAGGAAAGCAAACAAGCCGGATTCGGAAGCCGTAGGCGACGAACCGGCTTGATGAGACCCGGACGTTTTATAACTCTCGCTCCACCACAAATCGCGCCAGTGCGATCAATCCCTTCGCCGGTTCCCCGAGCAAGCTGATCGACTGCAGCGCCTGATTCAAATGCAAATGGGCTTCGGCCTTACTTTTCTCCAACCCCAACAAGCTAGGATAGGTATTCTTTCCCTTGGCGTGATCCTTGCCCGTTGCCTTACCCATTTGCTCAGGCGAAGACGTGACATCCAGCACGTCATCGACGATCTGAAACGCGAGTCCCAGGTGTCTGCCGCAGTCTGTCACGGCGGACAGGGTCCGTTCGTCTGACCCGGCGGCAATGGCACCCAGCCGACACGCCGCCGTCAGAAGGGCACCGGTTTTCATGCGATGAAGTTGCTGAAGTTGAGGCAGCGTAAGGGATTGCTTCTCGCCGTCCATGTCCAGTACCTGGCCACCAATCATCCCTTCCGGACCAGACGCGCGTGCCAATTCCCGGATCATGGCGGCGGACTTGGCAGGCTCGGCGTCGGTCGCAATCAAATCAAACGCCATGGTTGTCATGGCGTCCCCGGCGAGAATCGCCATCGCATCGCCATACACTTTATGGTTGGTTGGGCGACCCCGACGCAGGTCATCATTGTCCATGGCTGGCAAATCATCGTGGACTAAACTAAAAGTATGGATCAGTTCGATTGCCGTCGCCGCAGCCAGGGCACTGGGCACACTCGCCGATTGATCCAACCCACCGCAGGCCCGCCAGGTTTCCAGAACCATTGCCGGACGGAGTCGCTTACCCCCGGCCATCATGCTGTAATCAATCGATTCGAGCAGGCGCGGCGGAGCCGTCGGGTGACGCGCGAGAAACTGCCGAAAATACTCCGAAACACGCTGCCCGTCTGCTTTGAGAATCTGTACCGCATCGGGAAGTTCAAAAGATGGCACGGTCAAGGTCTCCACGGGAAAGGATTCGATTCTTTGCAAAATTTCCATATGCCGTCCACCTTATTCTGTTTCGGGCATCGGAGCAGACTGAATGCCTTCGTCCGTCGATTTGGATATCAACTCGACTTGTTTTTCGGCGTTATTCAGCACGCCGCGACAATGTTGGATTAAAAACTTACCCCGCTCATATTTCAGAAGGCTTTCCTCCAAACCCACTTCACCGCCTTCAATCTCGGTCAGGATCTGTTGCACCTCGGCCAGCGCATCCTCAAAAGTCTTCGGAGGGGTTTGATTCTTTTTAGCCATTGGACGCGCCAGTATAAACGCTCGGCGATCTACCTGCGAATTCGCTTCCTTTTGACAATCAATGCTTCGCGGGGTCCGTTGACGCTATCGGCGAGTATTCTTAGCATGAATTCCGTGATTCATTTCGATCCACGATTGGCAGGATTCGGTGTACCGACCATTCTCATTCAATCCGGAAATCCGACGGATATTGCCGTAGGTGTGTTCCTGCTGACCCTCCTGCTAGTCGCCGGGTCTATGGCTTGGATGTACTTCAAAAAATGGATGAAAGACGAAGAGGAACCGAATAGTGATATCGGTTTCACGCTCGGCGATCTGCGGCGATTGCACAAAAGCGGGCAGATGTCGGATGAAGAATTCGAAAAGGCTCGCACGCAAATGATCGCAGCCACGCAACGAGCTGCTGAGCGCGCCGCGCTGCGAGCAGCGGAAGAAGCGAAGAAGCGCGGGGGTGTAACGGACATTGAGGAGTTGCGAGCGCGCCGTTTGAATCAACCGCCGCCGAATCCGGATGAAGAGGCTGAAGATCACCCCAGTTGAACGCGTGGCGTGTCCCCCTTTTCACCCGAAGATTGCAGACCGCGCGCAAATGCAGGACAATAGCGGGCGTCCCCTATGGGCCGCATCGTCTCAGCCGCACTTCGCAACTGGACCCTGGCGAACGGAGCCTCCACTCATGACAGAATTAAAAACCTCCAAAAGCGAATCTAAAACCAAGTCGGGGAAAACTGCGGGCAAGACCGCGTCCACCCGCGTGCGCAAGGCGAGCACACCGCTTTTGGCCGGGCAGCGCAAGCCATCCGGGTCGTTTCGACTTCCTCCGAAAATGGCGCTCGCGGTCGAGTATTGTCAGAAGAGCGCGGAGGCCGGCGTCGATCACGCCACGCTCGCCCGTCGTTTTGGCCCGCATGCCGCGACCACGCTTCTACTGCTTGGATTCCTTGAATTGGGGCCCGATGAGCATTTCCATTATGCCATCGCGGGTGATGAATGGATGGAAGCCCATCGCAAGACCGTCAGTGCATCCGGCAATCAAAAAGAACATGACCTTCGCGGTGAACGAGAGCGCCAAGCCGTGATCCTCTGCCAACATCCGCGCGGCTATGATGCGGTCACCAAAATCTGTGGCGACGTCTCCACACTTTTCCTCATCGAAGAACAGTTGCTCCAATGGGTCACCAAGCCTGGTGAGAAAAGATTGGTATGGCAAGGTGGCAAAGGGCAACTGCAGTCCACCTCGCTTTGAGTAGGGCAATTTAGAGCAAAAGCGGCTATTTGCATGGGAGTAGGGTGGGTGTACTCGCCAATACCGTCCGGCATTTTCGCCGGCCCTGAAAATTAACACAATCTTAACTTGCGCTTTTGGATTGCATCGGGCAGAATCCCCGCATCGACCCGGTTTCTCCCATTCCCGCAGCCGCTGAG
>JBBRMF010000107.1:0-16153 GCA_038230975.1 Tepidisphaerales bacterium | reverse complement strand
GATAACAAAAAGCGTACAAATACCTAACAATTTGTCTTGACACGCCTTTCTTGTTAGGGCATATTTACACCTAACAAAATCCGATCATTCAGAAAGGACGTGCACGATGATGACCGTTAAACAAATTGAGCGGAATTGGGCGGCTAAGTTGTACGGACGGCTCTTTCGGGAATTGGTCGCCTGCCGACCGGAATCCGGGATGACGTTCGAATCTGAGGGCGACTGGATTGCCCCGGCGGCGGCGATGGCGTTGATCCGCATGGATGAACTCATGCAGGCTCACGTTCCGCTGTATCGTCAGTTGCTTCGCGTTCTATTGGTATCCCAACAAGAAGATGGCTCTTGGGGTAACCCCGCTGCCACGGCACTCTGCTTGCGAGCTCTTCTTTGTGGAACTGGTGAGGGTGTTGCCATTCGACGCGGGATGGATTTTCTGGCGCGGCTTCAAAAGCCCGAAGGTCTATGGCCGAAGTTCCCGCTTCGCCGCATGCCAGAAGATGCGCTCATTTCGGCATTTGTCATACTCGAATTGGGAGACCAGCCCGTATTTCAATCATCGGTTCGGCTGGACGATGCGATCCGTTGGTTCAAAGCGAATGAGCAATTTCAAGGAAGTGTTGAACGCGATGTGTGGAAAAGCGCCGTACGCCGCAGTCGATCAACGACGCAGACGCAGCAACTCAGTTGGTCCTGAAAACACCTTTTATCGGTCGTGCCGTACGCACGCGTTTTACATCGAATGATGAAAAACGTGTGCCTTCGGCACGACCGCTAAAAGGTATCGTCAAATCTATTGTGCATCCCGCTTTGGCAGATTCGCAAAATGCTTCTTGGCCTCGCCGACCAGATAAAAGCTTCCGGTGATGCAGATCAAATCTTCACGGGTGACCGCCCGATTCGCGATCGCCAAGGCTTCTACCAAAGTCGGGGCAACCTGGGCCATCTTTCCGTACAGTTCAACATAACGAGCGGCCAATTCATCCGGATTGGCACTACGGATGCTGTCAACCTTCGTGAAAATCACTTTATCGGCACCACTGCTTAGACGATCCAGCATTCCGGCGACGTCTTTGTCGCCGCAACAACCGAAGATGACGACCATCGAATCATAAGGAACGTGCTGCCCGATGGCCTTCATCACCGCATCAAGGCTGGCGGCATTGTGGGCACCGTCGACAATCACCCGAGGCATCGCATTGACGATTTCCATGCGACCGGGCATGGTGGTTTTCGCCAGACCTTCCATCGCCTTTGCGTCATTGATCGCGATCCCGCGGCCTTTGAGCTTGTCCAAGACGCTCAATGCCAAACCGCAGTTGATGGCTTGGTGCTCGCCCACCAGCGGAACAGCCAAGTGCTCAAACTTGCTGTTCGGTGTCGTCAGGCAAATTCGATTGTGCGGCCCGAGCATTCGGCTCGACTCGAATCGAAAGCTAAATTCGATGGTTTTGCCGGTGATGTCTAACGGAGCGCCCACTTTTTCAGCGATGCGCTTTAAGACGGCTTCGGCTTCCGGATCTTGCAGTACGGTGACCGCCGGAACACCTGTCTTGAAAATGCCAGCCTTCTCCTCGGCGATCTTGGCGATCGTGTATCCGAGCTGAGCCATGTGATCTTTGCTTAAGCTTGTGATTGCCGTCACTTCCGGCGTGATCACATTCGTGCTATCCAACCGGCCACCGAGTCCGGTTTCCACAACCGCGATATCAATCTTCTGTTCCGCAAAGTACTTAAATGCAGTTGCAGTCAACACATCGAAGTAAGTCGGTGTCGGGCGCATTTTGGTACCGATCGGCTCAATCGTACGAATGATCCGTGCGAAGTCGGCATGGGAGATCATCTCTCCGTTGACGCAGATCCGTTCGCGAATGTCGATCAGGTGAGGACTGGTATAAATTCCGACCTTGTATCCGCAGGCTTGAAGCATGGAAGCGATCATCGCGCAAGTGCTTCCCTTGCCTTTGGTTCCAGCCACATGGATAGACTTAAACTGTTCGTGCGGGTTCCCCATCTTCCGCAACAAAGATCGCATGCGATCCAGATCGAAATTCTGGCTGTTATAGCGCACAATCCGCAGGCGCTCAAAATCAGTGAGCGTGTCGAGGTATCTCATAGCCTTGCTGAAGGCGATGCCGGGTCCGGGTGGCGCCGTTTTTGCCTCAGCAAACGGCGCGGTCTTCCGGTCCAATAAATGCTCGGTTCGACGAACTTCACGTTTAACGGGCTTCAAAGTGCGAGTTTTGAGACCGGATCGCGCACCGCGTGACGACGAAGCCCCGGCGGTTACGGAACTACGCTTCACAGCAGCACGCCTAACATTTGAGCGGATGGCCATATGTGTCCTATACTATCAGATCCCCGATAAACTTTCAATTTTCGCGTGCAATACGTTGTTAAATAACAACTTATATAATTGAAGCACCGCCGTAATTTGAGTGCAAAATAGATTCTTAGCCAGCACTTAACATTGCCTTTCCATGGTGCAAAACCAGCGTATCTATCTTTGACTTAAGAGAGCCACTAAGCGTCCCATAAATTTTTGCTTTTTGATGACATTTGCAACTACGATATTTTAGGCACGTTTTACTTTACCCGCTTATATTGCTACCTTGTCCGACGCCGTCTGTTGTTTTTCTTGCCGTTTCCGGAGTTTCCCATGGCCAAAAAGGCCAGTGTCCAACCTGTCGTTAAAACCAAGCGTCCGAAAAAGATTGAGACTGTCGCTTTCGTCAGTCTCGGTTGTCCGAAGAACCTCGTCGACAGCGAGCGGATGCTCGGGCTGCTCGCAATGGACGGGTTGGCAATCACGCCCAACGCATCCGACGCTGACGCCATCATCATCAATACCTGTGGCTTTCTGGAGGCGTCTAAGACCGAATCGATGTCCGAAATCCGCGATGCCGTTCAAATGAAGAAGGACGGCAAGTGCCAGCGCGTAATCGTTGCCGGCTGTCTCGTGCAGCGTCACAAGACCAAGCTGCTCGCCGATGAACCCGGAATCGACAGCCTCGTGGGTGTCTTCGATCGCGAGCATATCGTAGAAGCCGTCCGCGGCAAAAAGAACCCGCGCCAGGAACATGGTCACTACCTTGGCAAGTATCACGATCTTTCCAGAGAGCTGGTGGCCAGCGGCCAATTGGTTGCAGGCAATGATCCTACGCTCCGGGAAACGAAGACGAATCGCCTGCCGGTCTTTGAGAACGACAAAGGTCGACTTCGGTTGACCCCCCGCCATTACGCATACCTGCGCATCAGCGAAGGATGCAATCAAGGTTGTACGTTCTGCACGATTCCGAGCATCCGTGGTTTGATGCGTTCCAAACCGATCGAACAGATCCTCGCCGAAGCCAAAGAGTTGGCTGCCGACGGCGCGGTTGAATTGAATCTCATTGGTCAGGACACCACCAGTTTCGGCACGGATATCAGCTACACTCCCGGTCTAGCCGGTTTGCTCCGCACGCTGGACCGCGAACTTTCGGATGTGCATTGGTTGCGTCTGATGTACGCCTACCCGAGTTGTTTTACGGATGAGATGATCAAAACCATCGCGGATTGCTCGCGCGTAGTGCCATATATCGATATGCCTTTGCAGCACATCAATGATGAGATCCTCACGAAGATGCGCCGCCGGGTCACGCGTAAGGAAATTGAGGCGCTGCTGAATAAGTTACGCAAGTGGGTTCCGAATATTGCGATCCGCACGACGTTCATCGCCGGCTCGCCGGGAGAGACCGATGCCCAGCATCAGGAACTCGTCAAATTCGTCGGCGACTTTGGCTTCGATATGATGGGTGTCTTCCCCTACAGCCAGGAGCCCGGCACACCGATGGCCAAGCTGCCCGACCAGATTTCAGACTCTGTCAAACAAGCGCGCGTCGAAGAACTGATGCTGGCCCAGCAGCAGGTCGCGTTCGCCAAGTCAAAACAGATGGTGGGTCAAACGATCGACGTTCTGATCGACCGCCCCGCCGGCCGTGATGCGGAAGATGGATTCGTCGCCCGCTCGATTCATCAAGCGCCGGATATCGACAGCGTGACGTTTGTCCATGGTGAAAATCTACATCCCGGGCAACTACTCGGCGTAAAGGTGACGGATTTTCAGGCGTATGATCTGGTGGCAGAGGTACCGAAGAAGAAATCTAGGAGCCTGGCGGTTATAAAAGGGTAGTTGAATCTACGGTCGAATTCCCTAACCGGGTATCCGCCTATGAGCTCTTCACTTCAGCCAGAGACTGACAAATCAATCGAAGCGCCGAGAATTATGGAAGAATCTTCGACGCCGGACCCTCAAACGGATGAAACCGGCGAAGTTGATCTTTCATTGATTGACTATTCGCTCTCGCTCACCCTGGAAGAACGGACACGGCGGCACTATCACGCCCGGATCTTCGCGGAAAGGATGCGTCACATTGCCCGTCAACGATACGGATCCATTATTGATGATCTTAAAACGGCTGAGTGAGCATGGAGTGGAGTATGTGCTCATCGGTGGGTTCGCGACGATGGGGCATGGCTGCATGAATCGTCCAGCGGTATAATCCGAGCATGGCATCACCCCTTTCCGATAAACTTCACTGTGTTGATGATTTTCCGCCAACGGATGAAACCGGTGAAGTGGACCTTTCGTTGCTTTGGCAAATGCTGGCCATGACGCCAACGCAGCGATTGTGTTTCCACGATGCGATGAGAAATTCGGCGCTGGAAATGCGGCGGGCGGGCAGGAAACATTATGGCATCACCGGATACGACGATATCGACCCTGAATCTGTTGCGCCGACTAACGGATCAGCAGATTGATTTCGTTGTGATCGGTGGCATTGCCGCAAATGTCCACGGCTCCCCTCGAACGACATATGATCTCGATATCTGCGCTCCTCTCGACCACGAGACTTGCGTGAAGATTGTCACCGCAGTGAGTGATCTGCACCCCCGGTTCCGCACTCGCCCGGATTTGCCGGTCGTCACGCCAGACAATCCGAACTTAAACGGACTCAAGAATCTCTACTTGCGAACCGACACGATCATGCTCGATGTATTGGGCGATGTCGCGGGTGTCGGCAACTTCATGATCTGCGAGCGAGAATCCGAGTGGATTGATTTTCAAGGCATTTCGTGTCGTGTTTTGAAACTCGAAGCACTGATCCGCGCGAAACGGGCGGTAGGAAGAAATAAGGATTTATTGGCGATTCCGGAACTCGAAACCATCTTAAAGATGCGATCGACCTGAAAGCGTCGCGTGAACAAAGCTCTATACCGATCGCGCGGCGATTATGCCACCAATTTCTCCGCGATCTGAACGGCATTCGTCGCCGCGCCTTTGCGGATTTGATCACCGCTGACGAAGAGTTCAATTCCCTTGCCATCCTCCCGGCTGATGTCTTGCCGGATGCGGCCAACGAGCACATCATCCTGCCCGGTGGCTTCCAAAGGCATGGGGAAATGATTCTTGTCGCGGTCGTCGACGATCTTGATCCCCGGAGCTTTGGAGAGAATTTGTCGGACTTGTTCCGGCGTGATCGGCCGTTCAAATTCGAGATTGATCGACTCGCAATGCGCGCGGGGGATCGGGACGCGGATGCAGGTGGCGGTGACCATGATCTTGGGGTCGCCGAAGATTTTGCGGGTCTCGTTGACCATCTTCAATTCTTCTTCGTTGTAACCGGTCTCGTTGATTTTTGTGTTGTGGCTGAAGAGGTTGTTCACGATCTGGTGCGGGAACAAATGCCTGGTGATCGGCTCGCCGCCGGCGTGGGATTTCATTTGTTGCTCAAGATCGTAAAGGCCCTGCGCGCCGGCACCGCTGACGGCTTGATAGGTGCTGACAATCACCCGCTTGACGCGGTTGGCCTTATGTAGCGGCCAGACGGCGACGTTCATGATGATCGTCGAGCAATTGGGGTTGGCGATAATGCCGTTGTTCTTGTGGATCTGATCCGGGTTTACTTCGGGCACGACGAGCGGAATGCCGTCCTTCATGCGGAAGTAGCTGGTGTTGTCGACGACCACCGCCCCTGCCGCGACGGCCGCCGGGGCAAACTCTTTGCTGATGCTGCCGCCGGCGGAAAAGAAAGCGATTTGGACGCCTTTGAAGCTGTCTTTTGTCAATTCTTCAATCGTATAAGTCTTACCGAGAAATTCGACTTTTTTGCCGGCACTTTTGGCGCTGGCGAGTAGTTTGAGGCGTTCGATCGGGAATCGGCGCTCGGCCAGTACCGTGAGAAGTTCCTGGCCTACGGCACCCGTGGCACCCACAATCGCAATACTCGCGGACATCTGGACATCTCCGATCAAATAGTGGGTTCCGCTGTGCGGAACGTCTTTTTAAGGCTAGCGATTCTTGTTCCGCACAGCGGAACCTACACGAATCGCTTCGGTAATTTAACACAAATTGGAGTCGTTCACATCCCGGGTAAAAAAAAGACCATGGTCACTGAAGGGACCATGGCCGGTGAAGATATTTTTAATTCGGTGATTTACACTTCGGCTTCTACCAGTTCATCGGCGCTGGCGGCGGCGTTGACGGCCATCGCGGAGCCGAGCATTCCTTTTTGCTCCAGCACGGCATGACGGATTTCTTCAGCAAGATCCTTATTTTCAAACAGGAACTGCTTGGAATTTTCGCGACCCTGGCCAAGGCGGGTGGATTTGTAGTTGTACCAGGCACCGCTTTTTTCGACGACGTTGATGCCGGCCGCCAGATCGAGCAAATCGCCTTCGTAGCTGATGCCGCGATCGAACATGATGTCGAATTCGGCATCGCGGAACGGCGGAGCGATCTTGTTCTTCACGACGCGGGCACGGGTGCGGTTGCCGGTGGAAACTTCACCTTCTTTGATGCTGCCGGTGCGGCGGACATCGATTCGGATGGAGGCATAAAACTTCAGCGCGCGTCCGCCGGTGGTGGTTTCCGGGTTGCCGAACATCACGCCGATCTTTTCGCGAATCTGGTTGATGAAGATCACGGTTGTTTTGCTCTTGGAGATACAGCCTGTGAGTTTGCGAAGCGCCTGGCTCATCAGCCTTGCTTGCAGACCCATATGGCTGTCACCCATTTCGCCTTCGATTTCAGCGCGGGGAATGAGGGCTGCCACCGAGTCGATGACGATCACATCGACCGCGTTAGAGCGAACCAGCAACTCGCAGATTTCAAGCGCCTGTTCACCAGTATCAGGCTGGCTGACCAGCAGATCGTCGAGCTTCACGCCAATACGCTTGGCCCACGATGGATCGAGCGCATGCTCGGCGTCAATAAATGCCGCGACACCCCCCAACTTTTGAGCGTTGGCGATGATGTGGAGCGTGAGCGTTGTTTTACCCGATGATTCCGGGCCATAAATTTCGATCACGCGGCCACGGGGAATACCGAATCCACCGAGCGCAATATCCAGCGAGAGGCTGCCACTGGGAATACCATCGATCGGCTTGATCTGGCCGTCGAGCTTCATCACGGAGCCCTTGCCGAACTGCTTTTCGATCTGTTGAACGGCTCGACCGAGGGCCGATTCTTTGGCCGCATCGCGCGGCGGTGCCGCTTGCGGCTTAGCCATCGCAGGGACTTCCTTGTGAACCGTTTCGGTACGGTCCTTCTTCGCATCACTCTTATCGAGGGACTTGGCCATGAAATGCTCCTGACCACCGGGTTTATTTGTCAGCCGGCGTCGTATGTTTCGGTGACTCGTGTGCGGCCCGACCCATCCAAAATGGGTCAACCGCAACTGAACTCGACGGGAGTCACCAGACCGTCCATGTTCAGTGTTTGTTTGGATACTATATAAAGAATAAATCGAAGGTGCAAGTCAATATTCAGAAATTCCGTACGGTTTATTTTCGGGTGAGAGAAAATGCGATTTGCCCACGCAGGGACACGAAAAAAAGCGAAGAAATTCAGTGTTCAGAACGCAATTTGTTTGAGCGCAAAAAACTATTCTTTTTTCTTCTTCGTGTTTTTTCCTCGTGCCTCTTCGTGGGCGGATTTCTTTTTTCGTCTGCCGACAGCCAGCGTTACACGATATGCAGATTTGTCGTCGCGGCACGATTCCGTCCGCTGAAGCGGACCCTACGAAGGCGCAAATCGAAGCGCGTGTTTTGACGGTCTATACTTCTTTGGAAGCGGTTTCGCGGGTTTGTAACTTGGCGGCTTTGGCGACCATGTCGGTGTGTTCGCGCTCGATTCGTTCGAGATGGGCACGGCGGTTGACGTCCCGCATCTGCCGGAGGGTTTTGAAAATCGTGCGGAAAAGAGACCAGCCGAAGATGCTGAAAACGCCGGTCAACAAGAGTACCAACAATGCATTCACATGCTCATATTTTTTGAAAACGAAATCCAGCGCCGGGAAAATCTCGGCATTGCGGTTGAGCAGAATAAAAGCGAACACATAAATCGCCACCGCGCCAAAGACCGAAATCTTCGTCCACATCTTGATCTTGAGCCAACTGTTCTTCATTGGATTCCTCTCGGCATCATCATGAGTTCGATGATCGCCTTCAAACCTGGCCTGAAATATTCGGCGATCGGACAGTAGGCAATCATCACAAATCCGCTGGCTAGACTCAGATAGGGACCATAGGGCATTTCTCGATGCTTGCTAAAGAAAAGCATATAGACGGCGATGAGAATACCAAAAAACGGGGCCAAGAAGAACGCGATCACGACCGGTCCCGTGCCCAGAACGGCGCCCACGCAGAACATCAGATCGGCGTCGCCACGGCCCATGCCCACTTTGCCGAACGCGAGCGTGCCGAGGATTCGGGTCATCCAGATGGTAAAGCCCCCGACCATGCCACCCAGCAAGGCGCCGAGCAATCCCCGAAGCCAGTCATGGCGATAGACCTGCGACCAGAATCCGTGCAATGGCTTCCCTGGCATCGTCAGCAGCACCATCAATCCGCCCAGCAGGATCGGCGGCATGAGAAACAGCATTTCTTTTTGCATTTCCAAACGGATCTGCCCACGGGTGTAAGGTGGGGGCAAAGGTTCGACTTCTTCGCCTCGCTTTTTGGCGTCGCGAATTTCCCGTTCGATATCGGGTCGCTGCGCTTCCAGAATGGGTTCACCCAGCGGAAAGCTGACGGGGAGTTTGCCGAGCAACCAGAGAGTCCCACTGACCAACCAACCGATAGCCGCCCCCACTGCAAGGGCGGCGCTGGAGGGTCGTAGATCGCTCAACGTGCCGGGCAGATCATTCAGATCGAGCGACGCATGGAAGAGAATCGCCAATCCGGCTGTGATCCACACCACGCGCGGCTCAATGATGAACAACTCCGCATCGATCAAACTTGAAGCCAACAGAGCACTGATCAACCCCATGTAAAGTGCGTAGATTTGCCACGAATTCGCGATCGTGATTTGTTCACGAGACATTTCGCTCATCGAGCAACTCAGCCCGCGATGCAACATGAAAAACATGACGTAGTAAAAGACGAACAGCCCGCCGGTGATGGCTTCGATGATCGGATATCGCATCGAGATCGGCTCTTTGCAATAACGGCATTTTCCTTTGAGGAATAGCCAGCCGAAGACCGGGATATTATCGCGCCATGCCAGTCGAGTGCTGCATTTAGGGCAGCGAGAAGGTGGAGTGATGAGTGATTCCCCGCGCGGAAGCCGCCATACCACGACGTTTAGGAAACTCCCTACGCAAGCTCCGAGGACGAACAACCAGACGATGAGTAGGAGATGTGGCATTCGATTTTAGAGCAGCTTCACAATGTACACCGCAGCTTCATCGGGGGTCAGTTTTGTCACATCCAGCTCCACATGCATACATTCGCGATAGATGGCTTCGCGCAACGCGAGCAGAAATTCGATTTCTTCAATACCCCCCCCAAATTGGGTCAGGTTTGGCCGAGTCGCGCCGGAAGTGGGGTCGGCTTTGATCCGCCGTGCCAGTTCCTTTGGATCGCAGCGAAGATAGATCAACTTATGGCCGGGTTCCTTCAAGGCAACGCGATTTTCTTCTCGGACCAGCGAACCACCGCCAAGGGCGATGACATGATCAGGCAACTGAGCCGCCTCACGAATGACTTCGGTCTCCAGGACACGAAACCGTTCCTCACCATCCTGCTCGAAGATATCACGGATGTTCTTGCCGGCGCGACGAACGATCTGCTCATCCACATCCACAAACGGCTGCCACAGGCGATCCGCCAGCTTGCGCCCGATCGTCGACTTGCCACTGCCACGTGCTCCAATCAATGCGATACTCATTCCTGCGGATTATCGGCATGAGACGGGGGGATGCTAGAGCTTGGATCGTCATAAAAGGGAATGCGTTCCCTTTACGCATTCGCTCCGCCATCGTACTTTCCGCACCATGACCGCACCGCTGCGTGACATTTTACTGAAGCTCTGCCGTCGGGAAGATCTGAATCGCGATGAGGCTCGGGCGGCGTTTGACCACATCCTTTCCGGGCAGGCGACAGAGGCCCAGATCGGGGGATTGCTCGTCGGATTGGCCGCCAAGGGAACCACGGTTGAAGAACTGGTCGGCGCGGCAACGGTGATGCGCGAAAAATCGATCCCGGTTCAATGTGAGGGCGAAGGCATTATTCTCGATACCTGCGGCACAGGAGGTGACGTGCGCGGCACGTTCAATATCTCGACCGCCGCGGCGCTCGTTGTGGCAGCGGCCGGAGTGCGCGTCGTTAAACACGGCAATCGCTCGGCCTCCAGCAAGGCCGGGTCGGCCGATGTGCTGGAAAAATTGGGCGTGAAACTCGACCTTCCACCGGAACAACTGAATCGATGCCTCCGGAAGGCGAATATCTGCTTTGCGTTCGCGAGATACCACAATCCGGCCATGAAATTTGTGGCCACCGCGCGCTCATCACTCGGCATTCCGACGATTTTTAACGTTTTGGGTCCGCTGACGAATCCGGCTCGCGCGAAGCATCAGTTATTGGGCGTCTTTGCCCCGGAATTGACGGATCGATTGGCGGCGGTGCTGCGGGAACTGGGCAGCGAGCGGGCCTGGGTGGTGCATGCGGAAGACGGATTGGATGAACTTTCAACGCTAGGACCGACGCGAATCAGCGAGTTAAATGCCGGCCATCTTCATACCTTTACGCTGGATCCCAAGTCTCTTGGCATCGAATACGCGAGATTATCGGACCTCTCCGTATCGAACGTGGAGGAAGCCGCGGACGTATTGACCGGGGTATTGGTGGGCAAAGCGGGTCCCTGCCGTGACATCGCCGCTTTAAACGCCGGTGCCGCGCTGGTGATTGCCGGTCGGGCCCCTGATTTGCTGGCC
Source organism: Tepidisphaerales bacterium (assembly GCA_038230975.1). GTDB lineage: Bacteria > Planctomycetota > Phycisphaerae > Tepidisphaerales > Tepidisphaeraceae > JANXVV01. The sequence goes on along the minus strand of JBBRMF010000107.1, from coordinate 4,901 downwards.
GGTTTTAAGATGGCAACAGAAGTTCTCATCCATGGAAAAGCGTCGGCAACTCTGGCGGCATTAGTGCTTTGGTCTCAAGCTGGCTAAAATGGCATCGGAGGCAGGCAGTCACTAAGAACGAGGATGTGCGCGATTGGCGGATAGAATAGGCCTACCACTTGTGGTATCAGTGGCGCACAATACAAGATATGACCGCAATACCCGACCCGCAGATGCCAGTGATACCGACTCCCCGGCGAATCGATCTGCATTGCCATAGCGATGCGAGCAATCGCGCCGCCGAGGTGCTGTTAAATGCCATTGCCTGCCCGGAATGCTACAGCGCCCCCGAACAGGTGTACGCCCAGGCCAAGCATCGCGGGATGGATTTCATCACGATCACGGACCATGATTCGATCGCCGGCGTTTCCAAGCTCTCCGAGCGTTCTGATGTCGTCTTCGGCGAGGAACTGACGTGCTGGTTCCCGGAAGACGATTGCAAAATGCATGTGCTGCTGTGGGGAATTACCGCCGCCCAGCACGCCCATGTACAGAGCATCGCGAAGGACATTTATGCGGTTGCTCAATACGTGCATCAGCAGCAGATTGCCCATGCGGTGGCCCACCCGATCTATCGTCAAAACGATAAACTGGAACGATGGCATCTCGAACGATTGCTGCTGCTTTTCAAAGGGTTTGAATGCCTGAACGGGGCGCACAGTGCGCTGCATCGGGATGCGTTTGAGCCGCTGCTGAATAATTTGTCGCGGGCGAGCCTGGGGCGGTTGGCCGAGAAGCACAATCTGCAACCGCTCTGGCCAGAACCCTGGATTAAATCGCGCGTGGCCGGCAGTGATGATCATGGTTTGCTCAACATCGGCCGCACTTGGACCGAATTCCCGCCGGATACGTCAACGACCGCCGAGCTGCTTCAATGTCTGCGCGACGGCACTTGCAAGCCCGGCGGCGAAAGCGGATCGGCCACGAAACTGGCGCATACTTTTTACAGTGTCGGCGTTCGCTACTACACCCGCGAGATTCTCGCTCCATCGACCGGCGTTCTGCCTAACTCGGGCAAGATCGCCGCGAATTTGCCGACGATGCTGTTGCAGATGATCGTCGGTGAAACGGTCATGCCGACGAAGAGCCAGATCGTCCGTCGGGTCGTGAAGAGCAAACTGAAAAAATTCGGCAAACGACTGACCTCCCCCTTCCGCAAAACGCCTCCCCCCGCCGGCACGGCGATGCTGCGGCAACTGTTTTTTGACTCCGTCCGCCGTCGAATCTCCGAGCATCCGGCTCTACGCGAAGCGCTCGTCAACGGTCTTCCCCCTCTCGGTGAGCACGACGAAATGTTCCGCTTCGTACAGTCGATCAACCGCGATGTCACCGCCGGCGTTGCGGTAGCCATCGGAAAATCGGTCGATGACGCGAGCTTCACCGGTTTGTTCGATGCGATTGCATCCATTCTCGCCCAACAATTTGTTTTGCTTCCGTACTACTTTTCGGTCTTCCATCAGAATCGTGAACGGCGGTTGCTGCGTGAAATCACCGGGCAACACCGCACGATTGACGCTGGCTCCATTAAAGTGGGGCTTTTCACCGACACGCTCGACGAAACCAACGGCGTCACGCGGTTTATCCGCGATATCAGTTCTCAGGCGCAGCGTTCCGGGTATTCCCTGATCGTTCACACTTGCGGCAATAATCCAACGCACCAAATGGTGAACCGCAAAAATTTCGAGCCCATGCTCTCGAGGCCGTTGCCTTATTACGATGAATTGACGCTCAACCTTCCCCCGATTATCGAAGTGCTTGAATGGGCCGATCGCCAGCAGTTTGACGCGATCCACATCAGCACGCCCGGCCCGATGGGCATTTGCGGCTGGCTTGTCGCGAAGATGCTGCGCGTGCCATTGCTCGGCACGTATCACACGGATTTCCCGGCGTATATCGCCCAATACACGCATGACCACCGCGCCACTCACGCGGCCGGCATGTACATGGGATTGCTCTGCGAGCAGATGACCACCGTCTTCACCCGCAGCCGAGGATATGTACATGCTCTGCGCGGACTAGGTGTGCCGGACGAAAAACTTCAGACACTTCTGCCCGGTATCGATCTCGAAAAATTTCATCCGCGAAATCGGAATGATGCAATCTGGAATTCGCGCGGCGTCCAACAACCCCATCGCCTGCTCTACTGCGGCCGAGTGAGCGTCGAAAAAAATCTACCGCTTCTCGTCACCGCCTTCCGGCAACTCTGCTCACTGCGGCAAGACGTTGCGCTCATCATTGCCGGCGACGGTCCCTATCTGGCAACGATGAAAAAAGATTTAGCCGGACTGCCTGTCTACTTCCTCGGCTGCATCAACGATGCCGCGTTGGCTCCTCTCTATGCGTCGGCTGACCTATTCCTATTCCCTTCGCGCACGGACACGCTCGGGCAAGTCGTCATGGAAGCACAGGCAAGCGGCCTGCCGGCGATGGTTAGCAATGAGGGCGGCCCGAAGGAAACGGTCGAAGACAATGTCACCGGCCTGGTGTTGCCTGCCACCCATCCCACGGTCTGGTCGAATGCGATCCATCAACTTTTGAACGACGAACCACTGCGCCGGCGGATGGCCACCGCTGCCCCTTTGCGGATGGCCCGCTACTCTTTCGCGAAAAGTTTCGATGCGTTCTGGGCCGCCCACGTTGCCGCAGTCGACCCAGTCGTGGCGAAGGAACCTACCAGTCAAAATGCGCTGCCGGTGTAATGGGAATCTCCATCAAATTGCAGAACATCCGCAAGCAATTCGGCGCGTTGGACGCGCTCGATGATGTTTCCCTTTCGATCACTCCGGGTCGCGTTCATGGCCTGCTCGGTGAAAACGGGGCGGGTAAAACCACGCTGATGAATGTTCTGTATGGCCTGCTTCGCGCAGACGCAGGGGCCATCGAGATGGATGGGCATGTCGTAAAGATTTATTCCCCGCAGGATGCACTAGCTGCGGGTATCGGCATGGTACACCAGCACTTCATGCTCGCCGGCGCGATGACCGTTCTGGACAACGTGCTGCTGGGAGATCGTCGCGCCGGACGATGGCTTGACCGCACAACGGCTGCCGCGCGCTTGATCGAATTATCGCAACATCTCGGGTTCCCCATCGATCCGGCGGCACGAATCTCCGATCTATCCGTCGGCCAGCAACAACGCGTTGAAATCCTGAAAGCGATCTATCGAAATGTTCAGGTGCTGATTCTCGACGAACCCACCGCAGTGCTGACCCCTGCGGAAGCGGATCAACTATTCATGGCCGTGAATCGCTTGAAGGATGAGGGTAAGAGTGTCGTGTTCATCAGCCATAAGCTGCGGGAAATCAAGCAGATTTGCGATGATCTGACGGTTCTTCGGCGCGGGAAAGTGGTCTTTCAAGGCGAGGCCCGTAGCGTGTCGGCCGAAGAAATCTCCCGGCATATGGTCGGCCGCGATATCGTTCCGGTCACTCGTGGCACCGCAGACAAAGAATCTCTGTCCCCTTTTTACAACCCTTCGTCCCCGGATCAGAACATTCTGCGATTGGAGGCCTTGAAATCCCATCCTTTGATCGACGTGTCCCTCCACATTCGCCCGGGTGAGATTCTCGGCATCGCCGGCGTCGATGGCAACGGCCAACAAGAACTGGCCGAGGCAATCCTCGGGCTGCGCGCAGTCATGGCAGGGAAAATCCTCGTCGACGATCGCGACATCACCCCTCTTTCCGCCGCCGCGCGTTCGGCTCTTGGGATCGCGCACATCCCGAATGATCGGCGGCGTGAAGGTCTGGTCCCTTCCATGACCATCACTGAGAATTTGGCCCTCAAGCATCGATTTTCGCGCCTCGGTTTCATGCGGTGGATCACCGCCAGCCGTGTCGGGCGGAAACTGATTCAAGAATTTGATATTCGTACACCCTCGCCTCATTCACCGGTCTCGACATTAAGTGGCGGGAATCAGCAGAAGGTGATTCTTGCCCGTGAATTGGCGATCGTTGAACCTGAATTGGTCATCGCGATGAACCCCGCGCGCGGGCTCGATGTCGCGGCGACGCAAATTGTTTATGAACAACTTCTCGCCTGTCGCGCGCGAGGCGGCGCGATACTATTGATCAGCAGTGAACTCGACGAACTGTTGGCGCTCTGCGATCGCATCGGCGTGTTGTACAGCGGTCGATTTACGATGAGCGATTTTCCTCGCGATGGCGTCGCGGAGATTGGCCAAATGATGACCGGCGCCACGCCGAGCAAAGCCGGGGTGACCTAGATGCTTCGGCGGCTTGTCTTATTCAGTTCGCGAATGTCCGCGCCATTCTTCGCGGCCATTTTTTGCCTGGTCGTAGTTCTGTTCACTTTATCCTGGGTCGGGTTTGGCCGTGAAGACGGTGAATCGTTCGGCCAAGGCGCTCATACAATCGCAAAGGTAGTCTGCAATCGATCGTTGTTACCGAGCCCTCCGTCGCGACGTGTTTTGCGTTCGGATGAAGCAAAACCAAAAGAATCGTATCGATCGTGGATTCAAACTTTGCTCGCCGCGACTCCGATTCTGCTGACCGGCCTTGGCGTCGCCGTCGCGTTTCGCGCATCAGTGCTGAACATCGGCGCTGAAGGCCAGTTCGTCATCGGTGCGATTGCCGCAACTGCCATCGGTGTTCACCTGCAAGGCCCCCCGGTATTCGTCATGGGCAGTGTCTTGATCACGGGTTTCATCGCCGGGGCATTTTTTGCGAGCATCGCGGCAATATTGGAACAGTATCGCCGCGTCCCCGTGGTTCTCAGCACGCTGCTTCTGAACTTTGTGGCGGCCGTCCTGCTCAAAGCATTGCTGCAAGGCCCCCCGGTATTCGTCATGGGCAGTGTCTTGATCACGGGTTTCATCGCCGGGGCATTTTTTGCGAGCATCG
>JBBRMF010000106.1:0-16169 GCA_038230975.1 Tepidisphaerales bacterium | reverse complement strand
GTCTCGCCCGCGTTCTTTTGGGAAGAAAGCACGGGCGAGACGCCCATGCCACCATTTTTCCCCAAGCTCACTGCGGCCCGTTGGCTTCACGCTGAATACCGTCCATCGCCATGCGCCAATATCGCTTTGGTCGGGTCGTCAAAGAATGGGCCATCTCCACACGGCGTTAAAATCGGTCGGCAGTGCGGACCCTACGAGATCAAATCGAATGGTGTCCCCTTTTCCAATTGGACGATAATAAAACCGGGAAATACAAAACTGCGAATCAGCCCCTTACTTCCATACAATCAAGTAGGACAAATCCGCCCGCCTGCCCCGGAACCGACGAAATTTTGTATTTTGCGACACCCCCAAAACTGTTGCATTTTGTTGCATTCTGTTGCATCGCACGCTTTGCGATGGGCCGAATCCGAGCAGGTAGTGGGGGTGTACTTATCCAACCGCTACTTCCGCATCGTTCGTTGAATCGGCCATCCACCAGAGAATTAAAAGTGGAACCATTCGGCCCGCAAGCATCAGAGCGGCCAGAATAAACGTGCCCTTCGGCATGTTGGGCAATAGATCATGTGAAAGCCCGACATTGCTCAGCGCGCTGATCGTCAAAAATAAAGTCTGCTCCGGAGCCAGTTGGGGCTCAGCAAAAAGCATCATGAGCATCCCCAGAAATGCGATTCCAAGATAGATTCCCAGCCAGGTGATCGCGATCCCCATCGGTCGGCCCGGGCTATCGCCGCGCAGCAGCCGGCGGGTTCCGGAACTGAGGACGGCGAGCGTGGAAACTTTCAGCCCGCCCCCCGTTCCACCGGATGAAGCGCCGAGGATCATCAATACCATAATGGCCCATTGCATCGCGTGCGGATAGACCGATACGAATTCAAAGGCAATCCCGGCCGTGCGGCTGTTGAACGCGACGACAGAACTGGCAGCCAATGATTTGGCAAACTTATCCTGGACCGCGAATCCACCCGTGGCCAATCCTTGAATGAACGTCAAGGCCACAACTGCGGTCACGTAGAGTCCAAGCGACCAGGCAAGTACGGTTCGGCTATGCTTGGAGAGGGGCCGCCCCTGGATGAAAAGGTCCACCAATTCCATCAATACGGTGATGCCGATTCCGCCCAGAAACATCATGGGAACGACGATCAAATGGGTCTGCCAAGCGGTGATCGAAAACGGTTCACCCATGGCCATGCCACTGTTGCCGAAGGCAGAAACACCCTGCGACAGCGCGGCTAAGAAGGAAGAACGAATGCCGCATAATCCAGCCGCGCCGAAGAGCAACGAGAGGACGACTGAAATGCCGGCGGCTTGAATGACCTGTCGATCGGTATATCGAAGGCGCAGAATTCTTCGCATCGCCAATCCACCCACAACGAGCGAAAACAGTGAACCGGCGATCGTTAAAAAGAGTACAAGTACCTGGCCTGATGCGCGAAGATTTCCGGGACGAATGGATTGCGGGAATCCGGTGAGTGTTGCCGCGTTGACTGCGGTCAGCACGGAGCGGTCAAAATTCATCGAGTTGCCCTGCGGCATCATTCCAGGAGCCTGGAGGAGGAAGATGCAGAGGACAACCAAAGTGACGTAGGCGGGGAATAGCCAATTGACCAACTCCTTGCCGAAGTCATCCGTCGATGACGCGGAAAGCGGTTGAGGCGGAGCGGGATTTTTTTTGGCAGGCGGAGGCACGGCATCCGGTCGCTTGAGGTGTTTACGACGCTAAAGATTACGATGGGTCAGACAGCGATCAGCTTCACTTGTGATAAACCGCATCCGGATCAAACGCCTTCTCCGCGATGATCTTCCATTCTTGCTTTCCCGCTTGATACTCGCGGAAAAAGCAGCTTCGGTATCCCTCATGGCAAGCAGCCACGACTTGCTCGACCTTGAATAGCACGACGTCCCGATCACAGTCCGTTAGAACGGATTTCACCAACTGGAAGTGTCCGCTGCTTTCGCCCTTCAGGGCCAGTCTACCACGACTGCGGCTGTACGTGTGGATCTTGCCCGTCTCAAGCGTCTTGTTCAAGGCTTCACGATTCGCGTAAGCCATCATGAGCACTTGACCGTTGACCACATCCTGAACGATCACGGGAACAAGGCCGTTGCTGTCGAATTTCAAACTATCGAGTTGCGCGTCCATGCTGTTGTTCTCTTGGCTTACACGGTATTTGTCAACCCATGTATGAAAGACGCCTGACGAACGCGCAAGCTGATTTGCAGCGATTGACATCAGGCTTGCCACGGCGATACGTTGGATGGCTTGGAGGACGTTCTATGTTTCGTGCTATGTTTGCTCATCGCAGGTTATTGAGTTTTTGGGCGGTTGTCGCGATCACGGGGGCGTGCCTGCCTTTGGCCGCACAGCCTCTGCAAGTGCCGACGGAAGGTCTATCCGTCAATGGAATCATATTGGATTCAGCCGGAGTGATTCACTTTCAGGATCCGGATCCGAAGGCCCTGGAAACGGCGCGTGCTAAAGCCAAAGCGGCGTTGCCCATTGCGCATGTGGAGAATCTTTGTTACATCTCGTTGCCGCGGCTTACGAAAGCCGTCAAGGCATTCCACGATAAGGACAAAGATATTCCAGATGAAATTCGATACCTGGGGGGATTGACGCGCATTCAGTATGTCTTTGCCTATCCGGACGAACGTGAACTGGTCATCGCCGGACCCTGTGAACCGTGGGATGCGTCTAATCCGCTGGAGGTGGTTGGCAAGAAATCCGGTCGGCCGGTGATGCAATTTGATGACCTCGTCGCCGCGATGCGCACCGCGCGCTCGATGCGACGCGGCGGAGAAAATGGAGGCGCGTTTGGTTGCACCATCGACTCTCCGCGCGGTGTTGAAGATCGCGTTGCGAAACTCCTGAAGGAAAACTCAGCGAAGCCACGCCCTGAAAAGATGGCGATTCTGAAGACCGGCATCGGTCCACAAAAAGTGAAAATATTTAATACCGATGACGACACGCGGTTTGCGTTTACGTGCGTCGCCGCCGACTGCAAACTCAAGCGCCTGGCACTGGGGGTGGACGAAGCGCCGGTACCCGGAATCGGCGCGGCGGTGGAAAGTTCGCGCATGCCGACGAGCCATGTCTGGTTTGAATCGTCCTATCAACCCTTGCTGGTTTCGGACGATGGTTACGCCTTTGAATTGCGGGGCGCTCGCCTGCAGGTGAAGGTCGGCGAAGATATGTTTTCCGACAAGGACGCAACGCACAAAGCCATTGCGTTTGCCAAGCTGTTCAATCTCAATATGGAAAAAATGTGCGCGGCAATCCCGCTCTTCGCGGATCTGCAAAACATGGCCGATCTGTCGATGGTCGCCACGCTGGTTCGACTGGACAAGCTGAATGACAAGGTCAAATGGGACACTCTAGATCTCTACGCCGTCATCGGCTGGCAGGTGATGACTCTGCCGCCCGCGCGGACAGTGGAGACGCTCGTCAATTACACGAATGGTGCGATCTGCTACGGCGGTGTAAGTCTGGCCAGCGAGCCACTTCTCGATCCGGAAAAGAGAAAGAAGGACACCAAGCAGACTCTCAAACCCATCTACGAAAACGCTCGCAAGCTGTTAGACGATCCCAAATCTGGACCCATTCTTTCAAAACCTTAAGGCTGCGATTCAATCGCATTCAGGTGGCGTGGGCGTCTCGCCCGCGTTTTCTGAAAACAAAATGCACGGGCGAGACGCCCATGCCACTATCTTAAAAGTCGAAGAACTGTAAATACCGTTTTTGATTGATAACACGGTCCAGCAGAACGCCCAGTTCAAGCAAATGGTAATCGCCCCACATGGATGATTCCTCGCAAGGAACCTTCCGGCCTGCCGGAATAAAATCCCAGCCATTGGGGCGATGATAGACCGAGTGCAGCAGTAATCCTTCATGACGATCACTCGTTGCTAAGTACATCTCGCTCAATAACGTTCGCGCAATACACAAGCCGGCTTGCTGGTACCTCTTTCCTTTTACATCTCCAAGAGATCGGCCCAGACGCAGAAGGGCTTGCGCGGCGATCACGGCGGCGGAGGCATCTACGGGTTCATGATCGTTGAACGGATCGGCGGGGCGGCTCCTCCAATCTCCCATTTGGGCTAGGCCGGGTGCACCATCATCCCAGTACACAATTCCATCGGCGGCCGCACAGTGATTGAGGTAATGATCGCAGGTATCCACGGCAGCCTGCTCATATACGGCCATCACATCTTTCTGTTTCAGACCGACAGATTGCTCAAATTGTGCAGCGTCTATGCTTCCGAAAAATTCCAATTCCTCCGCATACCCGAGCATCGCCCAGGCCAATCCGCGCGTCCAAGTGCTAAACGGAGAGTAGCCTTGCTGCGTTGATCTGCAGCGGAAGTTTCCATCATTGCGATTGAAGATGCCTTCGTGGGCTGTGCGGCCGCGAACGTCAAACGTGTGTCCTGAATCGCCGTGAAAGACCAGGTACTGATTGGTAGTCAGGCCATGCAAAACGGATCGCTTAAGCAGATCTGCGCTGCGGTCATTTTCATGCATGAGCTTGTGACCGAGTTGCCAGGCGACCCCCAGAATGCGCGTCGTGCGCATCGTGTCGATGAACAACGAATGGGGGCCGTTGAATGAATAGATATACCCGAGGCTCGTGGCATGTGCCGACAACGGCGATGGCTTGCCGGCCGGCACGCCCGACCATCGAGCCGCCTGCACCGCACCGCTGCATTTAATCGCCAACTCGTAGAAGTTCATCTCCCCTTCATTCATGGCGATGCGGCCGTCTTGCATCAGTCGACGGAGATTCCCATAGGTCGAAAGATTGTTGAACCCGTGGTCATGCACACCCGTGTGGTTGACGTGCGGAGCCATCAGTTTCACGGTGCGTTGGCGGCCCATTTCCAGCAATTCGCGGTCGTCCGTGGCGTCGAACGCGAGAAGAGCGCAGCCGTACTGAAAGCCCTGTGTCCAATCAGTCCAACCTCGCGTCGAATATTTTCCTTCGACGGTAATGACGGGTGAACCTCGATTGTTATCCCAGGATCGATCGAGTCGCCTGGACTTTTCCGACGCGATCGCGAACAGTCGATCGAGCGCAGGCTTGAAGTGGGCCGGTTGTAGTTCTTGATCGATGAGCATGATGGTTCAGACACGGTAAAGAATCGTGCGCGATTGCGCACAGTCATTTAAATTCAATCTGGCGATTGCAACGCCAACGCCTTTCGCAACTCCGCTTTCTTCAATTTAAGTGCGTCGTTCTCCGGCAGTTCCTTGTAATAAGGATCGAGTGGGAAGCATCCGCTGATCATTCCGTTACGTGGCGCGGTGGTACAATCGCTGAATGTGCGACAGAGCCGTTTGGTTTGAAAGTCTTTACCTTCCAGGAGATCCGCCGGCATTTCCCAGTAGCTCAAAACCATTCGACCAAGCCCCACAAAATCGACCCAATCAGCGCGGACTGCGGCTTGGGCGACCTGCGGCAAATATTCCTGGAGATACGAATACCCGCTACCGACAAAGAAACTGCCGGGGCAACTGGATTTAAGTTGGCGCACGATTTCCATCTGGCGATGCACACCGACGAGCGGATCTTCCGGCGGTTGATAGCCGTCACTGGGGGGAAAAATCGCCGGCCTTTGGAAATGCGGGTTGTAGTACGGCGAGCAACAACTGACATTGATCAACTTCACGTCCAATGCGTGCAGCATTTGTAAGAAGGCGATCGGTTCCGTTAAATCCGGTTCCAAGGGATGATTCGGATTGCAGCCAAAACCGTAATAGTAAGGGAGGCAATTCTCGAAAATCTCTGGAATGCCCACTCCTGGTTTCCCGCCGTGACTTTGCTCGGGGTCGGGTCGAAATGGAGGGTGATCGAAGGCACTCAATCGAACGCCGATCAATAAACCGGGACACTCCGCGCGAATGCCCTGAATGATCTCGCGACAAAACCGGGTCCGACCTGCAAAGTCACCTCCAAATTTTCCTTTTCGAGTATACGCGCTCAAGAATTCGTGCCCCAGATACCCGTGACAATGTTTAACATCGATGAAGCCGTAACCCGCCCGCTGCGCAATTTTCGCGGCGCGGACGTAATTCTGAATGACCCGTTCGATCTCATCATCGGTCAATACGACTGAATCGTCGTCCGGCGAAATACCGAACTTGCGATCCAGAATCGGATGGTGGTAGACAATTCGCGGCTCGATTTTTTTCTTGTCGTTCGGCCTGCAGAATCGACCGCTGTGCGTCAACTGTAAACCCACGAGTAGATCATCGGTCGTCCCAAATCGAAGATGATGCGCTTCGGTTAAACGCTTCAATAATGCCAGCGCGCCTCGTTCGGCGCGGAGTACATCTCCGTCAATGACACCGATTTGATTCGGGTTTGCGCGACCGTCTTCCTGCACGGCGAATGCTTCGCCACCCCAGATCAATTTCGCGCCGCTTTCCCCAAAGTGTTGCCAACGTCGAAGAGTATGCTCGGTGGGCTCGCCGGTAGTCGTGCCATCCCAGCCTTCCATCGGGTGAATGCACCAGCGGTTGCCGACGGTGAATCCACCGATGTCTAATGAGCGCGCGAGTGGGGATTGGTCGGCTGCAGACAGGATGCGTTCGTCGCTGGGGAGGGGGATTCCGATGACCGTCAAGTGGGCGCGGAAGGAGGCGATATCTTTGAAATGTCCGATTTTCGGGAACGATACATCGGCCACAACTCCTCCGGAACTGCTTAACAAGGCGACTTGCGAAGAGTAAGGTGCATACCGGCCTGCGGCAATGGAGAACGAAGCGGAAGATTGAACGCCCCGGATTATCAGACCAAAGTGTCGCTACGATCCTTTAACCTTCCCCTAACTTTCACCCTCATTCGCTGTCAGAATGATTGGATGCAATAAGACCACGGAATATCCGTTGGGGTCGCTTGCAATTTTGTTTAGAATGCAAGGATGCGGCAGCGGGTCGCGTCAATGAATTCTTCCGCGACAAAACGATCGTTCAACCAGAACGACAAAAGTTGTATATGTCCTCAATCGTGCAAGCCGCCCCTTCCCTTACCGAAACCAAGCCCGCACCGGGCCGCCAACGGTTAACTTGCACCGCGACCAACCGGGTGCGCAGAGACGGCAAGTTTTTTCGTCTCGGGGATCAGAAGTTCTATGTAAAAGGCGTTACATACGGCCCCTTCGAACGAAGCTCCGAAGGCGAACCGCTGCCCGAGCGCGCACAGATTGGTCATGATTTCGAGCAGATTCTAGATCTGGGTGCCAACGTCATTCGTGTCTACCACACGCCCCCCAAGTGGTTCATGGACATGGCGCTCAACGTGGGGCTGAAGATATTCATTGACGTTGCCTGGCCCAAGAATCTAACGTTCGTCGGCGACAAAGAAATCACCGAACAGGCACATACGGCCGTTCGCGAAGCCGCCCGAACCTGCGGCAACCATCCGGCGATATTTGCCATCAGCGTCGTGAATGAGGTGCCTCCGGATATCGTTCGATTTGTCGGTCGGGAGAAGGTCGAGCAATTCATCGACGGGCTCGTGGACAGCGCAAAAGCTGAAGCACCCGACTGCCTGATCACTTTTGCAAGCTTCCCCACGACTGAATATGTCCAACCACGGAAAATCGATTTTGTCTGTTTCAATGTGTATCTCCATAACGAGCAGACCTTCCGCAATTATCTTGCGCGGCTTCAGAATATCGCCGGTGAAAAGCCGTTGATGCTCGGGGAATATGGGATCGATACCTTTCAGGAATACAACGAAGAAAAACAGGCCGAGATTCTCTCCGCTCACGTTCGGGCCGTGTTTGATGAGGGACTGGCGGGGACTGTCGTCTTCAGTTTTACGGACGATTGGTTTACGGGTGGATTCCGGATTGAAGACTGGGCATTTGGATTGACTCGCCGCGATCGCACCCCAAAACCCGCGTTTCGCGCACTGCAGCATTTGTTCCGAAAAGTTCCGCAGGTCAGCGGTGAAAAGCTGCCGATGGTCAGCGTCATCATCTGTTCCTACAACGGCGCAAGTACTGTGGAGGTTTGCCTTCGCTCGATGGAGCGAATTCGCTATCCGGAGTACGAGGTCGTCTTTGTGGATGATGGCAGCACCGATCATACCCAGGAAATTCTGAAAAAATTTCCGTGGGTTCGGAACATTCGCCAGCGAAACATGGGGCTTTCACACGCGCGGAACACGGGCTTGGAAGCAGCGCGCGGGCAAATCGTCGTTTACACCGACAGTGATTGCGAAGCGGATGAAGATTGGTTGTATTACCTTTCCCTTGCTTTAGTTCGCAGCAGTCATGCTGGCATGGGCGGGCCGAATTTGATTCCGGATGAAGGCAGTTGGATTGCCGATTGCGTGGGCCTTTCTCCCGGTGGACCTACCCATGTGATGATCGACGATCGCATCGCCGAGCACGTACCCGGCTGCAACATGGCGTTTTACACCTGGGCCGCGCGGCAGGCAAATGGGTTCGATCCGCAGTTTCGCAAAGCCGGGGACGATGTCGACTTTATCTGGCGATTACAGCATTTGGGCTACACCATCGGTTTCTCCCCCGCGGCGCAGGTATGGCACTATCGCCGCAATTCGGTGGCGGCTTATCTCAAGCAGCAGCGCGGGTATGGTGAAGCCGAGGCATTACTGAAGTACAAACATCCTGACCATTTTAATGCGCTGGGTGCCAGCCATTGGCGCGGCCGGATTTACAACGGAGATCAAATCGGCGTGCGATTTGGTGGCGATGTTGTTTACCACGGTGTTTTCGGCACGGGATTGTTTCAGACGATCTATCGTCAACCGGCATCCATGATGGCGGCGATGCTGATGAGCATCGAATGGCATCTTCTGGGAATGTTTGTCACCGTGCTGGGCATGGCATTCACACCGCTGCTGTGGATTGCAGGTGCCATGTTCTTGGTACCGATGGCATTAGGGGTCATGGCGGCGATCCAATCTCCGACGCCGCGCCATCGCCACTGGTTAGCGCGACCCCTGATCGCATGGCTCCATTTTCGTCAGCCTATTGCGCGCGGTTGGGCTCGGTATTCGGTTCGCCTTAAAGCTAAGGTGATGAAGCACGAGGCCGCGGGATATCGGCGACCGAACTCGCTTCCATTCGATCAGAATGATCGGCGCACGTTGAGGTATTGGAGTCCGAAGGAAGAACGATTGGGTCTGCTCACGAAGATTCATGAAGAAGTCCGCGCCGCCGGTTGGCGCTGCCGTGTCGATAGCGGTTGGGCAGAATGGGACATGGAGATTTATGGCAGTCGATATGTGAAAGTCAGGCTCACCACCGCCACGGAAATCCACGGCCGCGATAGCATGCTGACGCGCGTACGCGTCGAACTGTTGATGAGTAAATTCTGCCTCGTGTTGCTCGTCGCCAGCTCGTTGATGGCCGGGCTGCTGCTGATGCACTTGTGGCCGTTCAGCCGAACGGCGGTTTTGATCCCGTTGGCCTGGTGGGCCATGTATGCGATTAACAAATGGCGCGTTTCGATGCCGGTACTAGGGCTGATTGACGAGGCAGCCGAAAAAGCCGGATTCATTCCATTGGCGGGCAAAGTAACGGCACCTTCAAGAGTGTTGACGGAACAAGAAAAAAAGAAAGCGGAGTTGAACCTGCCCGCAGAACCTGTCAATCAACCGGCGATTGTGTAAAGCGGTGCCGTGGTATGATTTTAATCGATCAATCACCCCTGAATCCCCATGCGTAATTTTCTGAGATCACTTTCGTATTTTCGCGAAGATGTACCGCTCATCGCGGTGCAGTTGGGGTTGCTCATTTTGTCGATGGCACTGAAGGTATTGCAGCCGTTTCCTCTTTTTTTCCTAGTTGACTCAGTTCTTGTTCCGGTCCACAAGACGGACCTTATGCATCGGCTATTTTTCCGGTTAATTCCAGCAGGCAATCCGGTGACGCAAATAGCGATACTCGCGGTATCGTCGTTCGTTCTTCTGGCAATCGGTGAAGTTTTAAGTACGGTTCAAAGCCTCTTGCGAAATCGAGTGAGCTACAACGGATTGATGCGCGTGCGCTGTGATTTATTCCGCAAATTACAGGAGTTGAGCGCAAGCTATCACCGCACACAACCTCAGGGCGATGCAATCTACCGTGTGAGCTATGACACGTTTGGATTTCAATCGATGCTTGGTTTGATGATGAGCGTCCTGCTGAATGTCATGACACTGGTCACGATGGCGTGGATCATGTTTTCGATGAATTGGCGCCTGACGCTCATCGCGCTCTCGACGTCTCCTTTGCTGATCTGGACGATCAAGGCTTACGGCAAAGTGTTGCAGGATCGATCCACCAAAGCCCACGAAGTAGATGCGGAATTTACGACGACCTTGCAGCGCAGCGTCTCAACGATCGGGCTCGTCCAAGCGTTCGGCAAAGAAGCGGAGGAATATGCTCGCTTCCACAATACCGTGCGCAACAGCGTCAATACCTGGCTCAAGTTGTACTGGTTTGAAATGATGTACTGGTTCTGGATCGCGATGATCTTTGCCGTCAGCGGCTCGGCCATTTTTGGGTACGGGGGTTACTTAATCTACAAGGGGACGCTTACGATTGGGTCGCTTGGGGTTTTCCAGATTTATCTGGCGAATCTTTATGCGCCTTTAAGCGCGCTTAGCGGCACCGCCTCCAGCATCGCGGGCGGGCTTGCCGGTGTGAACCGCGTCTTCGAAGTGCTCGATTTGGACCCGGTGATCAAAGATGCACCGGACGCGATTTCACTTCCCAAGCAAGCGCGGGTGCTCACTCTGGAAGACGTGGGGTTTGAGTATTTAAAGGGGACACCTGTCGTGGAGGGGATCAACGTCACGATCAAACCGGGAGAGATGGCCGCGTTCGTCGGGTCCAGCGGTGTGGGAAAGACAACCTTGCTGAATCTGCTGCCTCGTTTTTACGATCCTACTTCCGGAGCGATCAAGTTGGACGGCCATGATCTGCGCAAGATCAAAGTGCGCGATCTGCGGCAACATATCGCGGTGGTGGTTCAGGAGAATGTGATCTTGCCGACGAGCGTCGCCGAGAATATTGCGTACGGCCGACCGGGTGCCACGGATCAACAAATCCGAAACGCCGCCGAGTTGGCCGGTGCCGCTAGCTTTATCGATAAGCTCCCTGAAAAATACGACACGCAGATCAGCGAAAGCGGACAGAATCTTTCTGGTGGTCAACGGCAGCGTATCGCCATTGCCCGCGCGCTTCTCACTGAAGCCCCGATTATGATTCTCGACGAACCTACCAGCGCGCTGGATCCGCATCATGAACAATTGATTACCGAGACCTTGCGGAATTTGAAGCGGTATCGCACGATCATCCTTGTCAGCCATCGACTCAGCACGGTTTCGGATTGCGATCAGATCTTTGTGATGGACTGCGGGAAAATTGTCGAGCGCGGTAACCATGCTCAATTGATCGAAGAGCACGGGCTGTATTTCCAGATGGCCAAGCACCAGATGAAACTGGAAGAGCCGGCGGAAGCAGCGACATAATATTTGTGGGTCCGCTGAAGCGGTGGCATGGGCGTCTCGCCCGTGCTTTCATTGGCAGAAAACGCGGGCGAGACGCCCACGCCACCCAAGAATTCCGAAGCTCTGAACCGGACGATATGAAAGCAACAAAAACGTTTTCATCTGAACGGAATGCTTTAAGACTGCAAAGGAATCAACTCAAATGGGCTTAACCGTTTGTCTGAATGCCAATACCCTCGCCTACCCCACCGGCGGCGGGCACCGGTGGGTCTATCTCAACTGGGCCATGGGATTGCGCGCCAACGGTTGCCGGGTGATCTGGATGGAAGGAGCCGCGCCTGCCTGGGGAGCGGCAAGGACGCGAGAACTCACCGCCATCCTGAAAGATCAGCTACGACTCTACGGTTTTGCGGATTCGCTCGCGATCTATTCCTATTTTGATGAACCGCTTCAACCGGGAGCGGAAGACGGCTGTCTGAAGCTTGAAGAAGCCTGCGATGCGTCCGATCTGCTATTGGAAATCGCGTACGGTTCGCGAAAGGCGATCGTCGATCGATTTCGTCGATCGGCCTTGATGGATATCGACCCGGGAATTCTGCAACTGTGGATGGATGCCAAACAAGTTGAAATCGCGCGCCATGATGTGTATTTCACGATCGGTGAAACGGTGGGGCGGCCGGGTTCCAATCTGCCAGACGGTGGATTGAATTGGCATTACACGCCGCCGTGCGTCGCGATTGATTATTGGCGTCCTTCCCCGGTTTCACCCGATGCGGCATTCACGACGGTCTCACAGTGGCAAAGCGCGGACTGGATCGTCTATGGCAATGAAAGTTATTCCAACCAGAAGCGCGACGGGTTTTTGCCCTACCTGGATTTGCCGGCGATGACTCACCAGCCTTTGGAACTGGCGCTTGGATTGGGACGTACCGTCGCCGGTGAAGAAGAAAATCGCGCGCTTGTCGCCAAGGGTTGGCGCGTGCGGCATGCCGATGAAGTGACGGCTACCACCGCAGATTACCACGCGTACCTGCAATCTTCAAAAGCAGAGTTCAGTTGCTGCAAACCTTCCTGTGTACGGCTTCAAAACGCGTGGATTAGTGACCGAACGATTTGCTATCTGGCAAGCGGTCGACCTGCCGTGGTGCAGCACACCGGACCAAGCCGTTTTCTTCCGGATGATTCAGGGTTATTTCGATTCAAGACGCCGGAGGAAGCTGTGCGTGCGATCGAGAAAGTGGCGGCGGATTATCCGCAGCAGAGTGCCAATGCCCGCGCCCTGGCCGAAGAATATTTTGACGCGACGAAAGTCGCCAAAAAACTGTTGGAAACAGCGATGGCATAGTTCCGGTACCCTCCCCCCATGTACTCGTGGGGGGAGGGTGAGTTCGTAGGGTCCGCTAAAGCGGACCCTACGAACATCAATACAGAAAACCGACCACCGCCCGGTTACGCAAATTTGTTTTAGGAGTTTTGATGTCTGCCGTTCCCTTGGTCAGCATCGTCGTCACCAGTTACAACTACGGACGGTACTTGACCGAGTGCCTCGATAGCGCGCTTGGCCAAACTCATTCGCCGTGCGAAGTCATCGTGATCGACGATGGATCTAAAGACAATTCCCCGGAGATTATTCGCAGCTACGGACACCGCTTAAAATCCGTACTCAAAACCAACGAAGGTCCGGCATCTTCATGGAACCTTGGGTTCAGTTTGAGTGGCGGTACATTCGTTCTCTTCCTTGATTCAGATGATGTGTTGCTTCCGAATGCCATTGCCACTGCGTTGCCTAGTTTTGAAAACCCCGGCGTGGTTCGCGTGCAATGGCCATTGATTCAGATCGATGAACACAGCCGACGTACGGGTGGAATGATTCCTGGAACCGAATTGCATGAAGGGAATCTGCGCGATGCTCTGCTGCGCAACGGGCCGGCCAGCTACATGAGTTCGCCCACCTCGGGGAACTTATGGCGTCGTTCTTTTCTGGATCAAGTGCTTCCCGTACCGCCGCAGTTTAAATTGATGTGCGATGCCTACCTGATGACTATGAGCCCACTTCACGGCGAAATTCGCGCGTTGCGCGAACCGCTTTCCCTGTATCGCACGCATGGGAAAAACGACTATCACGGTATGAGTTTCCTGCCGCGCCTTGAACGAGATATTAAATCGTTCGAGCATCGCTGTGAATTGCTCCGGAACTATTGCCAGAGAAATAACCTGACGCCTGATGAAGAAGGTTGGAGCCGTGATTCCTGGTTCTATCGGCTGCGAAATGTAACGGAGCAATTGCAGGCATTGGTGCCTGCGGGCGAGAAGTTCCTGATGGTCGAAAATGGGAGTTGGGGAATGGATAAGAGCGTCGGCCGGCTTCCGATTCCATTTCTCGAAAAAGATGGCTACTACAACGGCGCACCGGCCAACGATGAGATGGCGATCGCCGAATTGGAAAGGATGCGGGGGGAAGGGGCGAAGTTTATTGTGTTTGGATGGCCAGCGTTTTGGTGGTTGGAGGTGTACCCCGATTTCGCGGCGCACCTAATCGGGCGTTTTAGGGAAGTGTTGCGAAATGAAGATATGGTTGCAATTAACCTTGCGTAGTCGGGAGTGACACAATGGACCCGATAGCTCCGCAAAATCCTCCCTCGCGTCACGAACTGATGAAGCGACTTGCTGTAATCCGCGAGGCTCTGCGAACTTTTCGCATTCGCGATGCAGCAGACTATGCAGAGATCCTGATTGCCGAAGCGATTGGTGGCCAGCGATCTTTGCTCGGTATTACAAAGGGTCATGACGTCATTGCCGAAGGATACGGACGTGTCGAAGTCAAATGCCGACAACTCCCGGCCGACGGTCGTATTGAAGAGCGAATCGAACTATCAAACTCAAAACAAGATGGATTTGATTGGCTGGCAATCGTCGTTTTTTACGCCGACTTCCGAATTAAAGGGTCTGTGCTGGTACCTTACGCGATTGTATGGGAAACAACAGCCCAGCAACGTTACAATCGCCTCAGCTATGCGCAGGCATGTCAGTTTGTGGGCGCAATCGATGTGACAGAATTGGTTCGTGCCGCCGCAGAGCGGTAAGCGATGATAAGAATCAAATAGCGAATAACACGGTCTCTTCCTGATTAATCGAAAAGTGATCCAGAAAAAACTTGTATCCCAAATTTAATTCACGCAGATACTGCGGAATCGTTGCGAAATCCTGAAGGCGATGATAGAGCGTCACGGCCAACTTCGGCTTGTGCGTTCGGATCGTCCTTTCAGCTCCTTTCAAGGCGTCCAACTCTGCCCCTTCAATGTCCATTTTGATGAAGTCGACATGCGGAAAATTCTCTCGCGCAGCCAGGTCGTCAATGTTGAGCGTGTTGACGGTAAAACTTCCGCCCGAATCACCGACACGCGTGCCAGGGCCGGCGGGATTGAAAGAAAGTTCCTGGCCGGAAACAGACCAGAGCGCGTTTCGTTCAAGCCGAATAGTGTCGTGTAATTTTGGATTCTGTTCGAGATTTTTTTCGAGCGTCGGAAGGTTATCCGGCGAGAACTCAAAGCAATGGACCCGGCCACTTGAACCGACTTGATGGGCCAGATAGAGGGCGGTATCGCCCCAGCAGCCCCCTCCATCGATCGCATAATCGCCCGAGCGCGCTTCGACGACCGTGCCGTCAAGGTCGTCGCGATATTGTTCGAGAAGATAGGTGTACAGCACGTTCAGCGGATGAAGATCGGCTTGAATGGCAAAGCCACTCGATGCCAGATTGTAGTGATTCAACCAACCATCAAGTAAGGCAACGGGGATTGTTTTTTTCCGTAGCGCCAGCGTGGGGAGCGACGAAACAAATCTTTGGTAATTGGCGTCATTTCGGCACAATTTCACATGCATTGGTCCGAGGATGCGGTAGGCCATCACCTCAATCAAGGTACGGCGGGAGTAAGCATCGCCGAGCGACTGATATGTTTGATTCAGTGGCTCGGCCAGGTCGCGCACCCAACCGAGCATCTCAAGGCTGGTCTGTTGGTCTTCGGGGTTCTTATGATAAAACTTGAGCGTTGCGGCGGCAGTGAGTATTTCACTGGTTAACCAGGGGCGTCGGGCGTCGGTTATGCCATCGCTGGATTCGGGGAAGCGCAATACGTCGTGATTGTCGGAATGAAAGCGGTAGGTATTTTCAAGAAGACAGATGGCGAGTTCGCTCATGAAGTCGGGCATGGTGGAATCATAGAGCGGGGGATGGCTTAGCCGCAAGCGGCTTAATGTTTGCCGGCGCGGCGGTTGCGAATTTCAGCGCCGTGCTTTGCAGCGAATTTGATTAACTCGCAAATCTGGTGGATCTGCGCCGCATCAACCGCGGTGCCGGTGGGGAGAACCATCACGCGCTGCGAAAGTTTTTCAGTCTCCGGCAATAGCATTCCGGCATGCGGAAAGTACGGGCGATAAACTTCCATGCGATGCACCCCCGGATAAAAATAGCGGCGTGCCAGAATATTTTCCGCCCACAACAGATCAATCAGCTCATCGCGCGCGATGCCTGCCTGGGCTTCATCGATTTCAGCCACGATATACTGGAAATTAGTTCGCTCGCGAGGGTCGTAATCGATCACTTTCACACCGGGAATCGTGTCGAGTTCTGCGTGATATTGCTTGTAATTTCGCCGGTTCGTGTCGACGAAATGTTCGAAGCTTTCGAGGCTCGTCAAT
>JBBRMF010000105.1:0-16229 GCA_038230975.1 Tepidisphaerales bacterium | reverse complement strand
GTTCTCATTCACCGCAGGAATCTCAAAACTAAGGCGCTGTGGGGAGCTATAAATGTTCATTCGTTCACCGCGAAGAAAACCAATCAACGTTTGTCCACTTTCCTTCGCAAATTGCACCGCCAGGCTCGAAGGCGCTGAGACGGCTGCCACGATCGGAATCTGGGCAGACAATGCCTTCTGGAGAATTTCAAAACTCGTTCGACCGCTTACGAGCAAAATCGATCGATCGTTCGGCTCCACACGATTCAAAAGTCCATATCCAAGTACCTTATCCACCGCATTGTGACGGCCAATATCTTCACGCAGCACCGTCAGTTCCCCCGCCGCTGAAAACAACGCCGCCGCGTGCAACCCTCCGGTTCGGGAGAATGTTTCCTGCGCTCGCCGCATCTTCTCAGGCAAACCGATGAGCGTAGATGCTTCGATTGTTAATTCATTTTGGCATGGGGGAAACTTGCCTCGCACGGCGTCGATCGTCACTTTGCCGCAAAGTCCGCAACTGGATGAAGCGAATACATGCCGGGTCAGTTGTTCAAAGTCGACCGCCACGAGCGGCGCGAGCTGAACATTGATCACATTCCCCATTTCATTGCGGCCACATTCTTCGATCTTCAAGACATCTTCGGCATTGCGGATAATGCCCTCGCTCAGTAGAAAACCCAGTGCCAACTCATCATCGCGCCCCGGCGTGCGCATCGTGATACTGACAGCTCGACCGCGCACCCGGATCTCCAACGGTTCCTCCAAGGCAACTTCATCCATCGCCTGGAAAGTTTCACCGCCTCGGTATCGCAACACCTTCACGGTCTCCGCCATTTCCGTAACCGTCTGAACCATCCACAATTGTAGGCTTGTGAATCCCCCCGCGACGAGCCCTCATTGGCGATCGCGTTTCAAGTGTTTATCCATAAACTGAATCATTTGAGGAATGATCGAAGGTTTATCAAAACCGTTTCCGTGCCCAGCCCCTTCGAGCACTTCAAACGTGACATCGACATCATTCTTTTTGAGGGCATCGGCGAGAATTTCGCTTTGGCCCAGGGGGACAACCGGATCTTTATCGCCGTGCATGATGAGGAAAGGAGGCGTGGTTTTTTTGATGAACGTGATCGGGTTGGCGAGCCGTACCAAGTCCATGTGATCGCGCATGACTCCGCCGAACAGTACGGTGATAGGTGAACGATCGGGGTCGCCTTTGAAGACGTTCATGCCTTTGTTGGCCTGCTCAAAAAATACGCTCAAATCGGTTGGCCCGAACCAGTCGATCACGCATTGGACGTTGCTGGATTGATCGAGGTTACCGCCGATATCGCCTTCGATTTCTTTCGCATCACCGCCGGTCCCGAGAAGTGCAACCAAATGCCCGCCTGCGGAGGCTCCCCAGGCACCGAATCGATGTCTATCGAGCTTATATTTCTCGGAATGCGCTCGCAGCCAGCGGATCGCTCCTTTGCAATCCTGAATCTGTGCCGGGAAAATTGCTTCGGTCGACAGCCGATAGTTCAGGCTCGCCACCGCGTAACCACGCGCGACCATTCCGATCGCCGGGCAATCTCGTTTGTCCCCTTCAATCCATCCCCCACCATGAACCCACACAATCAATGGCAATGAAGCATCCTTTGCATCGGGCAGATACAAATCAAGCAACTGCCCGCGACCGGCGACGCTGCCATATTTCAGGTCCAGTTCCATTGTCGCGCTGGCGGGAAGCCCTCTCGGTCTCGGGCGGACCGCAGTGGCACGTTCACCCGGCGACACAACCGGCTTCGTCGCCGACTCCGCGTAAGTGGTCAACGAAATGAGCAGAAGCAGACCAACGCAACTGATTTGAGGTGAAGTCAATTTCATGGCATGCGATCGTACCATAGCCGCCGGATGGAATGAATCACGCGGCCAGAATCTCACTATCGGTTTCCGTCGCAAGGCGAAGCTGATTCGAATTTTCTACTTCGTCGTCAACCGGGAGAATCAATCCTTCCGGCCGATATTCAGGAACACACCGAGCCAGCGCGATCATCGCCGCTTCGGCCGATCCATCAATGGCATCGCCCAGAATCGATAGGCTCTGATTCACCTGCCTTGCGTCGGCGACAGGCAACTGCCAAACGCGAATCTTCGGATGACTCGTCGGGCGGGTTTCCTCGGCATGGCCGGCCAATTCCTCATACAACTTTTCGCCCGGACGAATGCCCGTAAATTCAATGACGATATCTTCGTCGACGCGCATCCCACTGCGATGAATTAATTCGCGGGCCAGATCGACGATCCTGATCGGCTCACCCATGTCCAGCACGAAGATCTCTCCGCCGCGCCCGATCGCCCCGGCTTGCAGCACCAGTTGGCTTGCTTCAGGGATCGTCATAAAATAGCGCTTCATGTCCGGGTGCGTCACCGTCACCGGCCCGCCGGCCGCAATCTGTTTCTTGAAGATCGGGACGACACTTCCACTACTGCCCAGAACATTGCCAAACCGAACTGCGACAAAGCGCGTGTGTATTTTTCCCCTCTCCAGGCACTCCAGGGAAGGGTTAGGGTGCGGGCCCGTCGATTTGGTAATCAAGCCGCCCCCACCCCAGCCCTCCCCCGGAGTACCCGGAGAGGGAGTCAGAGCAACCGGTAGCTCATCGTGATCGAGTGATTCTTCTCGACTCGCGTCCCCGTTCTTCGATTGAATGTACAGCTCGGCGAACCTCTTGGCGGCCCCCATCACGCTCGTCGGGTTCACGGCTTTATCCGTACTGACCATCACAAACGCATCCGTGCCGAATTCCGCCGCCGCATCGGCAACGGTCTTCGTGCCAAAAACATTGTTCTTGATCGCCTCACCCGGATTACGCTCCATCATCGGAACATGCTTATGCGCGGCGCAGTGCAGCACCACTTGCGGTTGATGGGCAGTAAAAATATTTCGTATCCGCACTGCATCACAGATGTCCGCAACATATGGAACAATCGTGGCGCCGAGCCATTTTTCGCGCAACTCGCGATCGATCTCAAAAAGATTGTTCTCGGCTTGTTCAACCAGAATCAGTGTGCCCGGGCAAAACCGCATGATCTGACGGCAGATTTCCGAACCGATGCTTCCACCTGCCCCGGTGACAAGGATCGTCTTCCCCGCCAGAAAACGCTGCAATTCCGGGGTATCCAGATTGATCGAAGGACGACCCAGCAAATCGGCCACATCCACGTCATCTATAGATTGATTGGGGCGAAGAGTATGATGCGTGACAAAAGGAACCACCGCCGCCATGGCGTGATTCGGGCGGCCGCGCAGCAGTCTTGTCAGCAAGCGGATCATGCGGTGTTCCAGACGTGTTATCGGTCGCACAAAGCGATAACGTGAATTGTTTTTTGTAGAATGAAATCGAATGACCCTTCGACGTAAGATGAGTCTGCAAATCGGCGCGATGATTGTCGGCCTGTTGCTGGTCTGCGCCGCCTCCATCTGGGGCGTTGGCCAGCTTCGCAGTGATCTTGGGATCGCCTCCGCCGGCTACCGTGAATTGCGGGAGATGTACGAGGTTGCCTCACACATTAGCGCGGCCCGCACGCTGATCGGGCTGGGCGAACGCACGTTGGCCGCGACGGAAATCGACCGGGCTCACACCAAACTTGAGGTCGCGCTCTCTCGCGTGCAAGTCGGCTCGGTTTTGAAAGAAGCCCCCGACGGCCTGCGACTGGCCACGGAATTCCGCGAATCCGTCAAACGGGCGGAACTTCAACTGAAACTACCCGCCGGCGATGAATCATTTCATTCCGGCACTGAATCCGCCAACGACTCGATCAATCACGCATTCGGCGCAGTGACCGCGATTGCCATCGCGATTCGCAGAACCATTGACGAGCACGAACAGGCCGCAAACGCTCGCTGGCGGCAAACAATCATGCTCGTGGCGATTGTCTCCGTCGCCGCGGTTCTGGCGTCGATCGCGCTGGGAATTGTGCAATATAAAAGCGTCATCATTCCGTTGAATCGACTCGGTGAAGCCGCCCGCGCGATGGCCGGTGGAAAGTTCAACAATCGCGTTAATTCCCACGGTTCAACCGAGTTCATCGAACTCGCCAAAGACTTCAACGGCATGGCAAGCGAGTTGGAAACTTTGTATCGCGAACTGGAACAAAAAGTGGAATTGAAAAGCAAAGAACTCGTGCGATCGGAACGGCTTGCCAGCGTGGGATACCTGGCCGCCGGAGTCGCACATGAGATCAACAATCCCCTCAGCGTGATCACCGGTTACGGTGAACGCGCCATTCAACAGCTCGAGCGCGGCGGTGCCACTTCTCAAACCATCAATCAACTTCGAATTATGTGCGAAGAAGCATACCGCTGCAAAACGATCACCGATAAATTACTCACCATGGCGCGGCCAGGCGATGAGGAACGCAAGCGCGTATCCCTTTCCGAAGTCGCGAAAGACGTCGCGTCATTGGTTGAAGGCGTGCCCTCCTGCAAAGACCGACGACTCACTTTGAATCTGGATGATCAGATCCAGGTGCATGCGAATGGCAGTGAACTCAAGCAAGTCCTCTTGAACCTCACGCTGAACGCGATGGCCGCCGTGACACCGAAAACGGGTGCGGTAAAGATTACCGTGAACCATCGCGATGGACTTGCCCAACTCACGGTTTCCGACAACGGCGTCGGAATGACCCCTGACACAATCGAACGCGTATTCGAGCCGTTTTTCACCAAAAAACGAGGCAGTCAGAGTGCAGGCACCGGACTGGGCCTGGCGATCTCGCATGCAATCATCGAAAATCACGGAGGCCGGATCAGAGCCTTCAGTGAAGGACTGGAAAAGGGAAGTCGATTCGTAATCGAGTTGCCGTTGACGACAAACGCCGATCAACTTCCCGCCGCAGTGCCCGCAAGGTAACCCGTTGCCCACGCCCATTGAAAATTAAATCCACCGATACGCCCATCGCAGTCGAGAATCTCTCCTGCAAGATACAATCCTGGCACCTTGCGCGATTCCATTGTACGAAAATTAATCTCATTCAGCGGAATCCCCCCGGCGGTGACCTCCGCATAATTCCATCCGCGGTGCTGCGTAACCGGCAGTATTAAATCTGTCAGCGCGTGGACTAACATTCTCCGGTGCTCACGCGAGAGTTGGCCACACGTCGTAGTCGGGTCAATATGAACGTGACCCAGGATCGCCGCCGAAACCCGCTCCGGAATGCGCTGGGGAAGCGCATTGCCGATTGAAAATTTCGGACGCGTGGTCGCCAAATCAATCAACCATCGCTCGACCGACTCAAACGATTCAGAAGGCAGAAGGTTGCACTTTATCACCGGCGCAAGCCCCGACTCATTTGCAGCGATCCAATGTCGGCTGGCATCCATCACCACCGGACCGCTGATTCCAAAATGAGTCCACAACAAACTCCCCGCCCGATGATCCATCCGCCTGCCATTGATGAATGTCGAAAGTTCCACTTCCAGTGAAATGCCGGCAAGACTCACATGGAACATCGCCGGATCAAGCACCAGTGGAGCAAGCGCGGCAAAAGTAGGTGTCACGGTGTGACCCAATTGCCGCGCAATCTCCCAGCCGGATCCGTCGCTACCGCTTCGAGGAAGTGAGCGCCCACCGGTAGCCAAAATGATTCGACTGGCTCGAAGCGCTTCGCCGGAATGTTCAATCGTAAATGAAGAATCACTGCCCACGGGTGATGAAATATTCGTCACGCGACTGTTGCATCGAATCACCCCACCCAATTGCTGAAACCGCCGCAGTAATGCGCTCAAAACGACTTTCGCTGAATCCGCAACAGGGAATAGTTTGCCTGTGTCTTCCCGCTTAAGTTCAACTCCCAGCGAAGCAAACCAACGCACTGCCGCATCCGCATCAAAAGACGCAAGAATATTCCGCACGATGTTGCGCGACCCATTAAAATCTTCCGGACAAACCTCATCGTGTGTAACATTACATCGACCGCCGCCGGAGACCAGAATTTTAGCACCGAGCGATTTGGCACCATCCAGAATGACGATTTGCTTTGACTGGCCCGAAGCTTCCCCCGCGAAGATTCCAGCCGCAAGTCCTGCCGCCCCGCCGCCGATAATCGCGACGTCTACTCGGGATTCGTCTGTCACTTGTTCCTTATGGCTACGCATTTCGTTGCACGATCACTACCGTCTGATCATCCGCAGGTTCTTCCTGCCCTTGCCATTGAATCATGGATTCACGAATGCACGCCAATAAGTCCGCCGGGGAGTGGCTGACGCATCGATCAAATAGCTCAACGACGCGAGGCAGCCCGAAAAGTTCGCGATCGTTCGGACGCATCGCTTCAAAAATGCCGTCGCTCATCACGATGAGCTGTCCGCCCGGGGCAAGCCGCACCGACGCCGGGGATTCGTTCAGCATATCCGGGTCAACCCCCATGGGTGGGCATTGGGGGTTCACCAATTGGAGTGGAGCATCAAGCGACGTGCGGATGAAAATTGGACCATGACCGGCGCTCCACCAATCGACCTGACCATCCCCGGACACGCACGCCGCAAAAGCCGTCACGAATCGACTGTCTTCCATGTCGCAGCAAAGCCGCGCGTTGACTCGGGAAAGCAACCACTGCGGATTGCAATCTATCTCGGCCAGCGCGCGAATAAGTGTCCGCGCCTGCGAAACAATCATCGCCGGTGCCAACCCATGCCCGGAAGCATCGCCGAGAAATACACCCAACTGCCCTTTGGAATTTTCCCAAAGATCAAAGCAATCTCCCCCGGTGACTGAAGCCGGTCGCGTCCATCCTACTGCAACCAACCCGGAAATCAGCGGCGCGTTTTGCGGAATCAGCCGATCTTGCACTTGTCGCGCCAACTCCATTTCATGCTGAAGTTCAGCACTCTGAATCGCCGATTGCTGCAACTTAAACCGCTGAATCGCGACCCCCGCCTGCCCGGAAAGCAGTTCGATCAACGTCTCATCGTTCCCCAGAAATGGCGACCCGATCTTGTTGATGATCTGCAACACACCCAGCGGTTTATTGTCGATATCTGGCAATGGAATTGTTAACAGATTCCGAGTACAAAACCCCGACATGCGGTCCACCTCACGGTTGAACCGAGTGTCCGCGTACGCATCCGGAATGTTGAGCAATTGATTGGTCTGAAACACATGCCCGACGATGCCCGCAGAATCCGGAACGCGAATTTCCCTCGAACCGAGCGCTATCTTGGTCCACAACTGATGGCGACTCGAATCATGAAGAAAAATACTCGCCCGCTCCGCCCCCAGCAGCGAGATCGCCGCTTCCGCGATCCGACCCAGCAAAAGATCCAGATCGGCCGTCACCACGAGCAAACGCGACACGTCCAGGACGAGTCGCATTTGCTCCGCCGTGATGGCCGTTGAATCAGACGTCATGCTCAATACTGCGGACCACCCGGGACCACATCTTTGTTCCAAAGCAGAATTCCACCGGCCATGCTCATCGCATCCGGGAAACCGTTTTGCCGTAGGATCTGAACGAATTGCAGCGACCGCGCACCGCTACGGCAATGAACGACCACCTTTTCATCCTTATGCTTCTTCAATTCCTCGCCATGCTGCGTGATCTGCTGCAGTGGAATGAGCGTCGCCCCGGCGATATGTGTAATCGCATATTCATTCGGCAAACGACAATCGACAAAATAGAACTTCTCACCGCTGTCAATCAGTGCCTTCACTTCGCGGGGCGTGACTTCCCAATCGGGCTTGAACGAATAACCCGGCGGCAAACCACGATCATCCACATCAGCCGTCGCGGGCTTGGCGTTGGCGGGTTGCTTGGCTTGCTTCACTTCCGCAGCGGTTTCCTCGGCGGATTTCGGATCGAGAATTGGAACGCCGCAGAACTGCTCATAATCAATCGGTGCTGTGATCGTCGGGTGATCGCCGCACACCGGGCAGGCTGGATCTCGCCGTAACTTGAACTGTCGAAACTCCATGTCCGACGCATCAAAATACGTCAGCTTCCCGATTGAAGGATTTCCAAATCCAACAATCAGCTTAATCACTTCACTGGCCTGCAGCGTGCCGATGATGCCCGGCAACACACCCACAACCCCACCCTCAGCACAACTCGGCACAGACCCCGGATCCGGCGGCTCGGGGAACATGCACCGATAGCATGGCCCCGCCTCGCCCGTGGTCGGGTTCTTCAAATGCGGCGCAAACACCGTCACCTGCCCATCAAACCGAAAGATCGATCCATACACATTCGGCTTCCTGGAAAGCACGCACGCATCACCCACGCAATAGCGCGTCGGAAAATTATCCGTGCCATCAATAACGATGTCATAATCCTTGATCAGATCCATTACATTCTGGCTGTTCACCAGCACCTTATGCGGAATCACATTGCAATCCGGATTCACATCCCGAAGCCGTTTTGCAGCGGCCTGCACTTTATCTTCACCGATGTTGCTGATGCCAAATAGAACCTGCCGCTGCAAGTTGCTCGGGCTGACCACGTCAATATCCACCAGCCCAATCGTCCCCACACCCGCCGCTGCCAGATACAAACTGATCGGGCAACCCAATCCGCCTGCGCCGATGCACAATACTTTGGCGTTCAGCAGTTTCAACTGCCCTTCCATCCCCACTTCCGGCAGCAGCAAATGGCGCTTGTATCGATTGATCTGTTCGGTCGAAAGCCGCGTAATCGGCTGGCAAGAACTGACGGAAGAACTCGGATTGACAGACTGACTCATGACAAAACCTCGTATCTAAACGGTAAATGTATCAGAGGCGAGCGTTTCCAACAAAAAAGCGGTTCGGTGGATCGACAAAAAAACCATGCCGATCGGCATGGCCCACGGTAGGCACATCGCCGCGCTTTAGCTGTTTTGCAGGTTCCAAGCACTGGTTCCCGCGGGCCGCAAGCTACGATTCAACTCGCCCGGAAGCGATACACGCTTCAACATAATTCGTTGGAACTGTAGAAACCGGTCGGGAAGATGTCAAATTTCCATCGTGGGAAGCGTCATCGGAAACGGATTGACCGCAGTCACACCTTAGCGGAACTAAGACCCTCTCCGGATTTTTGCAAATAGGTAGAAATGAGTTGTTCAATAGCGGGCCGTACAACACGGGCTGCATCATCCCGGCCGTGAGTCTGCCGCAGAATAAACGCCCCTTCGATCAACGCGGTGAAACAGTCCGTAAACGTCTCGGCGGCCACGGCATCGGCACCGCCGGCGCGCGCCAGATCTCGCCAGTGGTCGCGCGTTTTTCTTCGGTAAGCAGCGGCCGCCTGATGGACCGGATCGTGGGGGTTCGGAAACTCGGCGGCCGCGTTCATAAACATGCAGCCTTGAAAATCCGGATCGTTAAACCACAGATGCATGACATCAATGATCGCCAGCAATTGCTTAGCCGGGTCATCCCCAGCCAACTTTCGAACAGCCCGTCCCCATGCGATTGATTCCCATTCATCACGCTTCTTAACGGCGGCTACCATCAAATCATCTTTCCCCTCGAAATGTTTGTAGAAAGTCGTCTTCGTCACCCCCGCCGCCGCAATCACCCGATCAACGCCAACGGCCCCGAACCCGTTTCGATAAAACAGATCGATCGCTACTGCGACGAGTCTTTCACGACCGGTCTTCGGCGGATCGGGAAGCCCCAGTAATTCCGAGGCCGACTTCAATTGTGCATTCGGCATGTCGAACCTCTCTGACCATGAGTTTACCTGTAGTACACCCCGGAGTGTACCACGAGTGCACTTTGCAACAACTCGTGACGCCGTACAGTTCATCTTGCGAAGGGCGAATCGCCTGTGATGTAACAAGCCGCCAGACGCAAAGTCAGTTCAACCGAAAGATTGGAGAGTCTCCATGCCGTTAGTGACTGTCAAATTGATTGAAGGCGTTTTCACCCCGACCCAAAAGCAGGAAATGATCCGCAAACTCACTGACACGATGGTCTCAATCGAAGGTGAAAACCTGAGACCCTATACCTGGGTCGTCATCGAAGAAGTGAAAAGTGGCAGTTGGGGCATCGGTGGCGACGCACTCACGACCGAAGCCGTGAAGGAACTTGCGGCTGCGAAACCGAAGACTGAAAGAGCGATGATTCCGGAAAATGCGTTTTGAGTGGAGCAATCAATTCCAAATGATTCAAAGCGATTGAATTTCCCAGTGTCCGCAGCGCGGGTCGCCCCATTTCGAAAAGATGCCGAACGGCCCGCGATGCGGACGCTACTTGCTTTAGAGTCCAGTCGCATAGGGTATTATTTCTTCGCCGAGCCTACCGTACCGCGTCGCGTTGGGAGTTACGCCGCTTACGTTCGTTCCCATCGTAATGGCATCCACTGAATAAAATTGTTGTGTTTTTTCAAATCATATAGTTGGCGCAAGACCGATGCGACACGCGACTCTTGAGCGGATTGGACGTTGAAATCAAATTAACCACCCCAACCGTTTTTCCGAATCCAAGCCACGAACGATCGAAGGATCGATGTTTCATCCTGATCCGGCAGCAAATCGATGAATTGCTGAAGCTTCGCCGGCTCCAAAAACGGAAATGAAACACTCATCTTCCGAACGTGATACTCGCCGGCACGGAGCTGGAGGCATTGTAATCGAAAGCCGTCGTATCGCCAGATTTCAGGGACTCCAAGCGCCGCGTAAATGGGCTCCCGAGGGACGGATCTGCTCATAATGCCTATCTCCACAACCAGTTCCGGCGGTGGATCTTTTTTCATGTCAAGCCGCTTACGACCGCGCATCCTGGCTTCATGCCGAAAATAATAGCATTCGTCCGGTTCAAGCCCTTTGTCTTTGTCCTTTTCGACGAAAAGTCGTTGAGCCGAGACTTTTTACCGGCTTGTTCAACTCGAATGAAAGCATCTCAATGAGGCGACCAATTAGCCTCTTAGGTTCTTCGTGCTCAGGTAATGGCGACCTAATTTCCATCCTCCCCTCGTCATAAGTGACCCGGATCGGGCGATTGCCAATATCCTTGAGAAGCTTCTCATAGAGTTCCCAACTCGCATCTTCCAGCACGAAGTGCTGCACCTCGTCCAGCAAAACGGTGGAAGGATTTGATATCGCTCGGCTCATGACGTCTCCGTTTGAACGTACTGTATCAGAAATTCCGGACGAGGCGTGGTCGCTGAAGCAACCACGCCTGACTCCTTGAGCCTTGACCTGCATTACTCGATCGACGATAAGGTTACGGACAAAGGAACTTCATGATCCACGAGAATCTTTCTGCCTCGATCGAAAACCTTAGCTCCCGGATGATTGCAATCCGGGACTCTCTTTGACGTCCCTGCAAAACTCGAAAAACGAAAAGAGCTTGAAGCGAAAATGGGCGAGCCAGGCTTCTGGGATCATCCGGAAGAGGCAAAGTCCATCGTTGCTGAAGCGAAGTTGATCAAGACGACCATCGACCCGGTCCTGAACGTTCTCAAGGATCTGGAGGACGTCCGCGCCATGCAGGAGCTCGGAGCAGAAGTCGGCGATAACGATACGATCGCCGAAGCCGACCGCATGCTCGATGCGCTCGATGGTCGGGCCGCAAAAATTGAGCTCCAGGCTCTTCTGGATGGGGCCAACGATCCACTCAACTGCTTCTTCGTCATTCAAGCTGGTGCTGGCGGCACGGAAGCCCAGGATTGGGCGGAGATGCTCCTGCGAATGTATCTCTATTACTTCCAAAGGCGTGGGTGGGATGTCAGCGAAGTCGATCGGCAAGAAGGGGAACAAGCGGGCATCAAAAATGTCATGCTGCACGTCAAAGGTGAATATGCGTTCGGCTACCTGCGCGTGGAAGCGGGTGTGCATCGTCTGGTTCGTATCAGCCCGTTCAACAGCCAGGGGAAACGGCAGACGAGTTTTGTTTCAGTGAACGTCATCCCCGAGTTTGAAGCACTCGACAAGAACGCGGAAATCCCGGAAGAAGAAATCGACTTCATGGCCTTCGTTCGCGCCAGTGGTCCCGGCGGGCAGAACGTCAATAAAGTTGCCAGTGCCGTCCGCATCACGCACATACCCACTGGGATTACCGTGACCTGCTCGGTCGAGCGCAGCCAACAGCAAAACAAACGGTTGGCGATGAGTATCCTCACCAGCAAGATCCAAGCGCTCGAACAAGCCAAGCGCGACGAGGAACTAAAGCAGGTCGTCGGTGATCCCAAAGCCGTCAGTTTCGGCAGCCAGATCCGCAACTATGTGCTCGATGATCGCCGGGTGAAGGATGTGCGCACCGGCGTGGAAACCAGCAACGTCGAAAGCATTCTGGATCGCGGGGAATTAGATCAGTTTATCGATGCGGAGTTGCGACGGCGGAAGAAGAAGGGGTAATTTTCCTGAGGAGAGCCATGTTGCAAACTCATGGAAGTTTCGCAGACGCGCTTTGCCTTGCACACACCCTGTCGCCGGTGGAAAAAGTACGGCTGATTGAACAGATCGCGCCCGATGCGTAAGCTGCGCTCGCAGCGTTTCCACCATCTCAAACATGTAGGCGTGGCCTGCGAGGATTAATCCCGGATGGCGAATTCTTTTTGGCGGACATCAATGACATGCGCCGAGAGATGTCAAAAGACTTTCCTCGCAGGGACATCCGATGCCGAATGCGGTTGAGGCCAGACCGATATGACATTACATGATGCCATCGTTGAAATTCTGCGAGAACTGGGTCATCCGGTCAGTACGACCGAGTTGGCGGACGAAGTAAATCGGCGCGGTTCGTATCGAAAGAAAGATCGGAGCCCAATTACTGCTTTTCAAATCCACGGCCGCACTCGAAACTATCCTCAACTTTTTTCCCGGCAAACCTCGAATGTTTCGTTAGCCGAATGGAATGGCTCAATCGTCGAGCCTGATCGTGTCGGAATTGCGGATACCACCCAGACCGTTCTCCGATTAAAGTCGGCGATCGAAGGCATCCTTAGCGAATTGACGACGATGCCTGTGTTGGCGTCTGCAGCCTTGCCACCCCACGTCCCGGGCTTTTACGCGTGGTGGATCAACGACGAAAAAATGTCCGACGCAACGCCCGGCTTCCACGAATTCCGCAAAGAAGTGGCGGGGCAACGCCGCAGATTGAAATTGGACTGCGGGTTGTAATTTTGGCCGTGAAAACGAGTGCTTAATTGGTGTTCCCCATCGAACGCTGAATCGGTTGAAGATAAGACAGACAAGATCAGAATTCCGAACATTTACGAATCGAACGGGTTCATCGTCCGGACGTTGGCGTCAACGAGGTAGGTCACAGTGTATCGGTTGATTCGGATTCAATGGACACGAAATACCCTTTTTCGGGGCAGGCCAAGAGCCAGTCCATTAAACCTTCGTTCAGAGCGGGTTGCCGGCGGGTCAGCCGATATTCGCCACGGTCGATCCGCTCGACGTCGAACTGCTGTCCGGCCGCGATGCCGTCTTTTTCGCGAAATTCGGCTGGCAGAACAATCTGTCCCTTGCTTGAAATCTTTGTGACCATAGATGTAAGATACGGTCTTACTCAGTCCCGTCAAAACACAAATTCGGCAAATCTCGCTCTACTTCTCAACGGCCTTCTCCAACTTTAACACCGCAGAATTCATGCAATATCGAAGACCGGTGGGTTTCGGGCCGTCATCAAAAACGTGTCCGAGATGCGATCCGCATTGGGCACACTTCACCTCGTCGCGGGACATGCCGTGCGAACTGTCGGTGTCGGTGGCGACGCTCTTGTCCCCCGCCGGTTTCCAGAAACTGGGCCAACCCGTTCCCGATTCAAACTTCGTATCGGAGTTGAAGAGTACGTTGCCACACACGGCACAGTGGTACACACCCTTGGCGTGCTCGTTCCAATACTTGCCGCTGAATGCACGCTCGGTACCGGACTGGCGGGCGATCGTGAACTGTTCCGGCGTGAGCAGCTCGCGTAGTTCGGCGTCGGTCTTGTTCGTCCAAGGCGTCGCGCCGCAAGAGGCCGGGTCACCTGGTTTGCAGACAACGGCGGATTGAGTGGCAGGCTGAGAGGCACTTGATTTAGCATTCATAGCAGTCTCCTGGGAGATGGCTCTTTCGCATCCGCCGCTTCCGGCGATTAGGATCAGGGTAGAAACACAGCTGATAAATCCAAGCAAGTAGTTCATTCGCATATTCCTCGGCATCGGATTAATTTTGGCGTCCATCGAACTTTAACAACCCGAAAACCCGGGCGTCAATTCCCGTAATTCGCCCGAATCGGGCAGATTTACCGGATATCAAAGCTAGGTTAAGAGCATATTACTCTCAATTTCGTGCTGAGTCACGATTGTAAATCAATCATTCATAGACACTTAACTATTTCAAAAGTTTCAGTCCGGTAACGTCCGATAAAAATAGTTGTAGGCACTGCTGATCTTGCGAGGAACGATTCGGTAGAATTTCAAAACAGGTGGAAACTAAAAGGTTCCTTTGACCTCTTCGGAGAAATCCCTAGAGTAAGGATTCGGAAGTGGCGAGCACTTCGGTAACCACCTGTCTTGACCGACCGCCGTCAGCGTCGTGCGAAGCACAGTACAACCCGCGTAGTGTGTAATGTCTCGCGTTATTGCATGACCGTTTTTATCGGCCACCACGGAAGGTCCGCCAAGGGTACGGATTATTATGATTGTTGATTGTCACACGCACGTCTGGCAGTCCCCTGACCAACTGGGCCAAGTCGACTTGGGCGATCTGCCCAAGCGAACGCGAGTCCAGGCTCCGCGGATTAGTCCGAATCGGACGATTTGGCGCGCGATGCCGTCGGCGGATGTCGAACACCACTGGGCTCAGAGCGGTACGGTCGATAAGTCGATCGTGCTCGGTTTCAAGAGCCGATATCTGCGGGCTGAAATCCCAAATCAATACGTGGCCGACTACGTTCGCCGATTCCCGCAAAAATTGATCGGTTTTGCCGGAATAGATCCCACAGAGCGTGATGCCGTCACCGAAGTAAAAGCCGCCAAGAGCGACTTGCAACTGCGTGGTTTGACAATCTCCCCCGCCAACCAGGATTTTCACCCGACCGACAGCCGTGCGATGCGAGTATATGCAGAGGCTGAACGACTTGGGATGCCAGTTCTGATCCATCCCGGCAGTCAGTTCACCGAGCATTCAAAGCTGGAGTTTGGCCGCCCGCACCTTCTGGATGAAGTGGCACGTAGCTTTCCGCAACTTCGCATCGTCATTGCCCAACTGGGTCAGCCC
Organism: Tepidisphaerales bacterium; assembly: GCA_038230975.1. Taxonomy (GTDB): domain Bacteria; phylum Planctomycetota; class Phycisphaerae; order Tepidisphaerales; family Tepidisphaeraceae; genus JANXVV01. The sequence continues at coordinate 1,075 of JBBRMF010000105.1, read as the reverse complement.
TTTGTTGATGAAACGATTCTGATGCTCGGCAAACACCCCAACGTTTTCGCCGATGTCAGCGGGCTCCTGCGGCGTCCATGGCAGGCGTACAACTCGCTGGTCTCCGCCTTTGAATATGGCGTGATCGACAAACTGCTTTTCGGCAGTGACTTCCCGTACACCAACGCCACCGAGTGCATCGAAACGCTTTACAGTAACAATCAACTGGCTCAGGGAACCAACCTCCCGGTTGTGCCGCGCGAAGCACTTCGCGGCATCGTCGAACGTGACACGCTCGCATTGCTCGGGCTCGATTAAAAAAGGATTGATTTGAAATTCACGCTTCTCATCGTGATGCTTTTATCCCTTCTGGCCCTTCCCGGCTGTTCGACGGGTCAGGCGGAAGTGACCTTCCACAGCCCGCAGGCGGCCAAAAGTGTCTACGAGCGGTTCCCCGGGGCGTATATCACCAGCAATCGAGACGGTGAATATGACATTGTCCTGGTGAACGATACCTTGCGTTCAGCGGGACAGGAATCTTCCAGGAAGCCGCTTCAGCCGGTCACGCAACCTCCGCTCCAGCAGGCCATTCATATCCATGTATTCTGGCGACCCGTGGAAGGCGCCATGATCAAGGAATCCTCGATCACCAACGCCATCGTCCACTGGTACGTGTTCAGCGGTGAAGGATCGCGCGGCACGGACATGCTGCATTACCAGGGAGCCGCGTTCGTCACTCTTGACGCGAAGCGCGACACGGCTCGGATCATCATCGGGGACGGTCAAATCGCACCGCGTCTCATCAAGGGCAACATTCATGATCCCATCGGCCCCTCAAAAATCACCGGGACCGTATTGGCGGTCCGTAACGATGCCCGCGTTCGAGAACTACTGGCGAGCTTCCAGGAAAAAGCTTCGGGGTCGAATCCTTTCTGGACTGAAGCGGAAAATGACGTGATGCCGGCCGTGGCGAAATAATTTGAGTTGCCACGGGGGTTAAAAGCATTTTCCCTTTTTTGTATCGCCTGAGCGGTAATTTGCAGGGTGTTGGGTGGGTGTACTCGCCCACCCAACATGTCACTCGGCAAATCGGTGG
>JBBRMF010000104.1:0-16264 GCA_038230975.1 Tepidisphaerales bacterium | reverse complement strand
TTTGGGTGTTCCCTTGGTTGTTGGGGGTTATTTGGGGGCTCCTCCTGGTGGTGCCCCCCCCGCTCGTTGGGTTGGGGGGGCCCCGCGCCCCTGGGGTTTGACCCCCCGCGACCCGTGGCACCCGACATCGGGCAACGACCAACCTGAAAAGTGCTCTAAACTACTGCACGCTCAAAGATCCCGTATACGGCTCCACATAAACCGTCAGTGTGAACGTTCCACATTTCACCGGAATCGTCGCCTGACTCACCAGCAACGTTGCAACTCCTGTTGATACATCGCATGCGTACGGTTGGCCCAACTCATCGAACGACAGGCATGTCTTTCCATCGGCATTTGGCGTCAACAACTGCACCGTCTGGAACGCACCGGGCGGGGCGCTCGTGCTAAACAGCGTGATGTAGTTTTGGAGTGAAGACGGATTTTGCTCGTAGGTCAGTGTCCCGGCATTGGGTGCGCAGGTGAGGATCGAGTATTGCTGATTGGCTGTATCGAACTTCAAGTATCGCATGGATTGGCCAAGAATCGCCCGATTCTGGGCGAAGATCAGGTCCGCCACGACCGTACGCGCCGCCGACGCCGCGTTCAGATCATTGTGCGTGCCAAGATTTGGAATAACCACCGCCGAGGCAATCCCCATAATGATCACCACCACCAGAATCTCCACGAGCGTAAACGCCCGACGTGTCCCGCGGCGTTCGCGAGGTGATTGCAATATGTTGCGCATGCGTACCCTTTCGTGTCCGGCTTCACCTGTGTATATCGTCCACTTACCCGAATGGATCGTGGTATTTGCAGTGCAAAACCGCTATTCAATACGTCCAATACAATCGGCGGAAAGTAAAGAGAAAATTAGATGTTGGGTGGGTCTATTCGCCCACCGATCTTCCAATGAGACGGATGGTGGGCGAGTACACCTCAAGTTTAGCCTCGTCTTTTCTATGCCACTTTCTCCGCAAAAGGCCGTGGTTCCCTGGGTTATGAGTCGGTGGACCTCGGACGCCCGGACTCGTTCGTCGTCGGGAACCGGTCCCGTTTCGGATGCCAACCCCGGGCGATTGGGCCGCGATCCCCTCATCGACAAGCGTCCGGGCGTGCCCGTATTGCCGTCCGGCCTGGAGGAATCACAACGCCTTGTGGAAGAAACGCACATGGGAACTCTCAAAAGAAGCGGCTGAACTTGAGGCGAATACACCCACCCTCCAAGCGCAATTGGTATTGACTGGTGGCCCCTTTTCCAAATGATTGAATAGAATTGAATCAATTGCCAACGGTGCGCCGCCGCCCGCTTTTCCAGACAATCAACTAGGACAAATCCCCTTCCCCGCAATGGAATTTGCGAAAATATCGATTTTCCCATACCCCGAAAACTGTTGCAATTTGTTTCATTTTGTTGCATCGAGCCCGCGATTCTTGGAAGAATCCGGGTCGAATCTTCGTACGTTGGCGGTCGATTGTTAGGCACGTTTTTTCTGGGCTCTCGGGTTGTCTCGACCCGTTCAGTTTTCCGGGGTGGATGGCTCTGCTATAGTGCGGCGGTGATTGAAACCGAAAAGTTGTTGGAAGATTTGACCCCGGAGCAGCGGGAGGCGGCGGTGCACGTGGATGGGCCGTTGCTCATCATTGCCGGCGCGGGGAGCGGCAAGACGCGCGTCATTACACGGCGTGTGGTGCATCTGATTTCGCTGGGCATTCCGGCGCATTCGATACTGGCCATCACGTTTACGAATAAGGCGGCGGGGGAGATGAAGGAGCGGGTGGGGAAGGTGATGGGAAGGCCGTTGCATGATTTTGGAAAGCTCGATCAACGCTGGCCGACGATCTGCACGTTTCATTCGCTGTGTCTTCGGATTCTGAGGCACTACGCGTCGTCGATCAAGCTACCGGATAATTTCACGATATTTGATAGCGGCGATCAGACGAAGCTCATCAAGGATGCGCTGAAGATGCTGGATATTTCCAGCACGAATTTTTCACCCGGCACGATTCACGCGGCTATCAGCAATGCGAAAAATAAACTGATGACGGCGGATCTATACGCCAGGAACGCGGGGGATTTTTTCGCGAAGACCGTGGCCCGCGTCTATACGAAATATCAGCAACTACTGGCGACGAACAGTGCTCTGGATTTTGATGATCTGCTCCTGAAAACCGCCGAGGCATTTCGAGACCATCCGGAGATCCTGCGAGAGCTGCAGGATCGTTTTCAGTACGTGCTGATCGATGAATATCAGGATACGAATCATGCGCAATATGTGATTGCGCACGCGCTGGCATTAAGGCATCGGAATATGTGCGTCGTTGGTGATCCGGATCAATCGATCTACGCGTGGCGCGGGGCGGATATCCAGAATATTCTTGATTTTGAAAAAGACTATCCGGACTCCAAAGTCGTACGGCTGGAGCGCAACTATCGATCGACGAAAACAATTCTGGCGATCGCTTCAAAATTGATCGCGCGCAATCGGCTTCGGAAAGATAAGACGCTCTGGACGGAAAATGCGCAAGGCGCGAAGGCCAAGGTGTTTTTTTGCCAGGATGAGCGCGATGAGGCACAGGTGATTGCCGAGCAACTACGCGAACTGAATCAGCAGGGGGTGCCATGGAGCAGCATGGCGATTTTTTATCGAATGAACTCGTTGTCGCGGGTGATGGAGGATGCGCTGCGGAACGCGAGCATGCCGTATGTGATGGCGCGGGGGGTGGAGTTTTACAATCGAAAAGAGATTAAAGACACGCTGGCGTATCTACGGGTGATTTCGAACCCGGCGGATGAATTGGCGTTAGTGCGGATCGTGAATGTGCCGACGCGCGGGATTGGGGATTCGAGCGTGAAGCAGATGCAGACCTGGGCGGTGGGGAACGGGACCAATTTGTGGGGGGCGATGGAGCGAGCGGCGCAGGTGCCGGGGTTGTCGGCGCGGGCGGTGAATTCGGTGAAGGGGTTTGTGGAGATGGTAAAGGGGTGGAGGCGCGGGGGGGTGGGTGTGGAGAAGAGCCAGGTGCAAGCCGAAGAGGGGAAACTGTTCTTTGCGCCTGAAGAACCCGGTGCGTCGCCTGCGGCTTCCGCTTCCGGCTTGGGAGTTGAGGAGGTTGTGGGATCGACCTCGGTCAAGGGGAAGGTGACGCGGTTGATGGAAGAGGTGGTTCGGCGTAGCGGGTTGGAGGCGATGCTCAAGAAGGATCAGGCGGGCATCGAGACGGGGGAATCGGGGTTGGACAACATCAACTCGCTGATCAGCAGCGCCGCGGAATATGATGCGGGAAATCCGGACGCTTCGCTGACGGAATATTTGAGCATGGTGAGTTTGGTGAGTGACGCGGATCATATGAAAGGCAGTGGCGGTGCGATTATGATGATGACGTTGCACGCCGCCAAGGGATTGGAATTTCCAGTGGTGGCGATGATTGGATTGGAAGAAGGGATTTTGCCGCATAGCCGATCGCGCGGGAATCCGACGGAGCTGGAAGAAGAGCGGCGGCTTTGCTTCGTGGGCATCACGCGGGCGCAGGAATATTTGCTGCTGGCCAAGGCGGCGTATCGCACGATTCGCGGATTGCGGGAACGAACCGTCCCGTCCCCTTTTCTGAATGAAATGCCGCAGGATTCATTTGACGTGATCGATCGGGCGGGCTTGGATTTTAAGGGCGGTCATGAGCGCGGGTTCGGCCGACTCGGGGATCGGGATAATGAATCGCATGCGGATCGATTTCGCAAAGGACAGTTGGTTCGACATCCGATGTTTGGGTTGGGTCGGATCGCGGAAGTGGATGCCATGGGGCCGCAGACGCGGGCGGTGGTGGAGTTCAACGCAGTGGGGCGGAAGACGCTCATTTTGGAACATGCGCGGTTGGAAGCGATTGTATGAATGAAGGTGGCATGGGCGTCTCGCCCGTGTTTGTTCGGAAGAAGCAAATGCACGGGCGAGACGCCCAGGCCACCTATTTTTGAGTGACAAAGGGCTGGGTCAGGCCGATTCGGATAGGCGCGAGGGGGGCGTGGTTGTCGTAGGAAACTTGATCGCCGCGAAGAGCGACGCCGAGTCTTTTCCATAGATCGGGGAGATCGGGGTAAGTGGTTTTCAGACCCATTTCGTTGTAGAGCGTGGCGAGCACTTTGGTTTTAGTGGCGCGGTCACCGACGTCGATGACTTTCGCGATAGGCCACTCTACGGAACCGTCTCCACCGGCGGCGAGGATGGCGCGGATGGAATCATCGAGCGATTTTCGGTTGTCGGATTGTTCGCGAATTCTGAGATCGGCGATGAACCAGAACATCGCGCCGCCCCAGTAGGTTCTTCCCCAGCTGTGAGTGCGATCCAATCCGCGGTCCCCGGGTTCGGGGAGGCCGATGGGCATTCCGCCGATGGCTTCGCGCCAGAATTCGTCGACTGACATATTGCCAAGTCGGGTACGGGCGATCGGTTCGAGGTAGGTCGAGAGCCCTTCGTTCATCCACACATGCTTTTCATCGAGGTCGGGGAAGGCGAGGTGGAACATCTCGTGAGTGAGGGTCCAGTCGGCGTTGAGAAAGTCGGTTTCGATATCAGTCCCGACGGAAATCTTGATGAGTTGGCCGTCGTAGGTGACACCTCCTTCAACTTTCGTCCCCGGCTTCAGACGGATATGCAGGTCGAGTCGATGGACGGGGAAATGGCCGAAATAATTTTCGACGGAAGACGAGGCGGTGCGAATCCAGCGATCGACATCCTTCCTGGCCAGGTGTCCGAAGTCACCCTCAAATTGGATGTGAATGACACCGCCCGGAAGTTCGACCTGTTCACCGGGTTCTCGGAGGTTGGAGAGGGCGACGGTTTGGGAATGGGCGCAGCCTCCGATCGAGACAAGAGCGAAGAGGTAAATGAGGGTTGCGGCTCTGAGCATTCTGAAAGTTTAGGGCATGCCGTGGGTAAAAAAAGAGCCCGCGGAGAAAGGTCCGCGGGCTTATGAGCTGAAATCGAGCCGAATTTACATCGACTTGCAGCCGCCCTTACCCTTGCAGGAGTTTTGGCCTTTGCAGCCGTTGTCGGCGGTTTTGCAACCACCCTGGCCCTTGCAGGCATTCATGCCTTTGCAGGCATGCTGGGCACCGACAGCGGGGGTGGCCGAATGAGAACCGGCCTGATCGCTGCTCGAGCAACCGGCGATATAGCCGGTGGCTCCGAGCATGAGTCCACTCAGGGCGGCGGCGGCAACGGTCTTCTTAAGTTGAGATTGCGACATAATTGTGTTCCTCAAAGAAAAATGGGATGAAAATGCGTACCTTCCGAAACATGATTCTGAGTGGTCACCTCCCGGTTAGACTGGTGGCAAGATAATTTTTCCACGGGTGATCCGGAACTTGTTTGCGATTATGGGTTAAATGAGCCTCGAGTCTTTGTTCCTTTGAAGAGTTGATTCCGCGTTATCAACAAAATGTCCCTACGGTTTTATTCCGAAGTTTTCGTTTTTACTACATTTCCCAAGAGCTGCAAATGGGAAAGATTCCATTATGCGACAGAGGTCGCGGATTTCCATTTTACCGATAACCGCTTTGTGAACAATCCCATGGCCGTCCCAAAAATCGTGTGGGCCACGAGGGTTACGATGACAAAGGTGGAGGTCATTGGGATGTCGAAAAACCGGGTATAAGGCGTCAGCAACATGCCCAGTTCCAAGCCCACCGCCATCGCGACGGCCCACCTCCAATTTCGTTGGCTACCCTCACCGATCAGCGCCACGTACATGATTCCAAAAGTCACTCCGTTGCTGAAGTGGTAGCCCCAGCCAACCCATTGGGCACTTACCGAGTAATGAGTTTGGTTCACAGATTCGCCAAGAATCATTGCGCCGAAACCTGGAAATACTTTGAAAAGGTTCATCGGCGGCACGATGGAACTCAAGTGCCAGGGGCGCGAGAAGACGAATGGCAACCGGAAAAGGTCGTAGGCAACAGCCGCCAATAGCCCGGCGATTGCGCCTGTGACCACTCCGCGACAAAGCTGTGTATTTCCCCTTAAAGCATCTAAAGCTGCCAATGCGATGAGTAAAACGGTCGCTGGAATTAGAATGGCGAACGTAAATGTGCGCATCGAGCAAAGCCCGTAGAATTCGGCAAGCAGGCACCAGATCGAGGTGGCCGCCAGGAAAAATACCAGCATGCGTCCGCAAGGCGTCCAGCCTAAAAGCGGAGTAAGGGAGCTTGAACTTGCGCGAGCCATGATGAGAAATAGTAACCTCGCGACGTTCGGGATCATAGCAAGAGGGTGAGCATTAACGGGGTTCTTCCTGGGTAAGGACGGTGACGAAAACGCGGCAAAAAATTCCGTGAGAAAAAAAGCACGAAATTTAGTCTTCATGGTATTATAACCACCGCCATCTGGCTCGGGGCATCTCGTATCTTGGCGTAGGCGATTTTCAAATTGAGTTGTTGAGGAGACCGTTGATGTTCATTTTTTCAAAGCGTCGGCCTGTCATTGTACGGGGATTCAGGACAAACGATTTAATTGAATGCCTCGAACGGCGCATCATGCTTTCGGCTGCGGTAGCGCCGGTCGTTCACACGGTGCATTACGATTCCCACATCATCCATACGGCGGACGGTGCGGGAGTCATTCCGGGATTCACGCCGTCCCAAACTCGAAAAGCATACGGTTTCGATCAGGTCAGTTTTTCCGGCGGCAGTGTGACGGCAGATGGGGCGGGTCAGACGATTGCGATTGTTGATGCGTTCAACAATCCAAATATCGTCAGCGATCTGGCGGTATTCGACGCCGCATTCTCGCTGAGTGCCCCACCCAATTTTAGCATTATCAATCAAACCGGCGGAACCACGCTGCCTGCTAACGATTCCGGTTGGGGCGGTGAAATTGCGCTGGATGTGGAATGGGCACACGCAATGGCACCTCAGGCGAATATTATTCTGGTGGAAGCGACCTCCGCGGAGGTCGTCGATATGGTGACTGCGGTCAATTTTGCACGAAACCTTCCCAATGTCTCGGTTGTTTCAATGAGTTGGGGCGGCAGTGAATTTGAATCGTTCGGTGGCGTCGAGTTCACGAATCAAACGCAACTGGATGCCATGTTTACGACTCCGGCCGGGCATCAGGGGATTACGTTTATTGCCAGTGCCGGCGACACGAGTGTGTACGAGGGCTCCCAGTGGCCTTCCACATCGCCGAATGTTTTGTCTATCGGTGGCACGAGTCTGTATACCACTGATGCTGCGGGAACCTATTCAGGTGAAGCCTCTTGGTTTGGGACCAGTGGCGGCGTGAGCCTTTTCGAGTCTGCGCCGAGCTACCAGGCCGTTGCCGCCCCGGGCCAGGGCGTTCGCATCACACCGGACGTATCATACAATGCCGACCCCGCGACCGGATTCGCTGTGTACGATACTTTTGTCGATCCGGGATCACCGCCACAGACTTGGATTGAAGTCGTGGGTACGAGCGCGGGCGCGCCGCAGTGGGCTTCGTTGATTGCCATTGCAAATCAGGGTCGTTCCGTTGTAGGCAAGCCATCCCTTGATGGAGCCAGCGGCACGTTACCAACTTTGTACAGCGTCTACAGTGGTCCCACCACATCTGCTTACACAACTGTCTACAAGAACTATTACAACGACGTCATTGACGACGCCTCGAATCGATTCCTGTCCAGAGCAGATGCCGGTTACGATGATCTCACCGGGCTGGGGACGCCAAAGGTTCCGGCAATTGTCACCTTGTTGGGTGGCGCGGCAGATACGGGTTTGGGAGGTGGCAATAATGCGGTTGCAGCCAACTTACCGGCGTCACAGGTCAGCGGTGCATTGCTGACGAATCCACCGGCCTTCGCATTCGTTGGATCCTCGGGGTCCATTAAAATGCGCGTCGTCAACAATGGAAGAGCGTTCTCGGGCGATATCATCATTACGGTTTTTGCCAGCACCCAAACGTCGCTTGATGCTGGGGCGACGGCCATTGGCACGATTACGCTTAAGAAGCAAAATCTGAAATTGGGTGGGAATCGCACGTTGAAGGTGTCCTTAAACTTTCCGTCGAACATGGCGGACGGAACGTATTTTATCATCGCCACGACCAATACCGTGGGTACGAACACGTCTCCGATTGACTCGCTGGCTCCCAAGTCTATCAAAATCGCAAGGCGGCGAGCGGATCTTGCTGCTTCTTTTGCCGGCGGGAAGCCCATTGCTGTAATCCCAGGTCGGATGACAACTGCGGACCTCATTGTCCAAAATGTTGGCACCGTGAAGACGACTGGGTTATGGGATCTTACCCTATACGCTTCGCTAGATTTGCTCATTGACGGATCTGACGCCGTGGTCGCACAACTGACTTCCAAAAGAATTTCGCTTGCGCCGGGGCGCTCGATCAAGATTCGCGTGCGGTTTATGGCCCCGGCAGGATTGACGCCAGGGTCCTACAAACTGATTGCCGCCACGACCAATACTCTTCAACCGGTCGACGGAAATCTATCGAACAACATTGCCACGGTGGGAACCCGCTAAACGCAGCGTGACCCTGATTCGATAAGTGTAACCAACGTCCCACGATGCAAGTCTTGGGACGTTGGTCATTCATCCGGTCTTCGCAGGGTCCGCTAAAGCGATGGAGAATCAATTCGTGGTGCGGGCTTCCAGCCCGTGTTGAGACTTCTGAACTCGAATCGCTTCTGGAAAACAAGCTCTTTTTCGTCCATGTCCACTAACACGGGATGGAAGCCCGTGCCACAAATAAGTTCTTAAGCTCTAAAGCGAACCCTACGGGAATCAATCTGCAATTTGCGAAGCAAGCGATTTTGACTGCCAGTTTGACTTGGTTCACCAAGGATTTGCGTCGGGTGGGGAAGATTCAAGCGCAGGCGGGGAACAATATCATTGTTGCGGCCGAACGGTGTCTTCGGCGTGACCGTAGATCGTTTGCCAGGTTGAACCGATTGGCCTTCGAAATCAGTTCGTTAGGAAATAAGCGATGTTTAAGCTTAAAAAGCGATCCCAAGCTCAACTGAGGATTTCTCAAACTCGTGAGTTATTTGAGGTGCTTGAAGCCAGGCTCATGTTTACCGCGACATCTGTGAAGGTGCTGCATTACGATTCGCACATCGTCAAAGCGGCGACGAGCGCGACTAACCTTCCGGGTTACACACCATCGCAGATTCGCCATGCGTATGGATTTGATCAGCTCAGTTTCGCCGGGGGCAGCGTGGCTGCGAATGGGGCGGGTCAGACGATTGCGATCGTCGATGCATTTAACGATCCGAACATTGTGAACGATCTGGCGGTGTTCGACAGTCAATTCGGAATCAATGCTCCGCCGAGTTTTAGCGTGATCAATCAGTTTGGAGGAAGTTCGCTTCCATCCACCGATAGCGGTTGGGCCGGGGAGATTGCGCTGGATGTCGAATGGGCTCACGCCATCGCGCCGATGGCGAATATCGTGCTGGTGGAAGCGAATTCCGCCAGTGTTCAGGATCTGGTGGCAGCGGTCGATACAGCGCGACATCTTCCGGGTGTTTCAACGGTTTCCATGAGTTGGGGCGGTAGCGAATTTGAATCATTCAGCGGTGCGGAGTTTTCCAATCAGACATCGCTCGATCCGTTCTTCACGACGCCGGCGGGCCATCAGGGAATTACGTTTATCGCCTCCGCCGGTGATACGGGCGTGTATCAGGGCGCGCAATGGCCGGCGACCTCACCGAACGTGCTTTCGGTAGGTGGCACGAGCCTGTACACGAGTGATTCCAGCGGGACTTATGCGGGTGAAACATCCTGGTCCGGCACGAGCGGTGGGTTTAGTCTGTACGAAGCGCAGCCTAAGTATCAAGCTGTTGCCGCCTCGGGAGTCAATGTCCGTGTTTCGCCCGATGTGGCCTACAACGCGGACCCGAATACTGGGTTTGCGGTCTACGATTCATTGCCAAATCAGGGCTATTCCGGTTGGGAAGAAGTGGGCGGGACGAGTGCGGGATCACCTCAGTGGGCATCGCTCGTCGCGATTGCCAACCAAGGTCGCGCTTTGTCTGGCAAAAGCACGTTGGATGGAACAAGCGGGACGATGCCGACGCTCTATAGCCTTTACTCCGACCCGGGCACGGCAGGCTATTCGAGCTATGCTACAACCTTTAATGATGTCATCGACTCTGGAAGAAGCCGGTATCGCGCGCGTGCGACGGGAGGCTATGACATACTCACCGGCCTTGGAACACCACAGGTTCCTTCCGTCGTATCTGCGTTGACGGGCGTGGAGAATACCCCGAACAATAATGGATCGGTAGGCGGAGCCGTGACGCTTCCCTTGTCGCAAATCACGGGTGCAATCCTGACAAGTCCTCCCGCTTCCGTTGTGGCCGGCGCGGCAGGGACAGCCAAAGTGCGGGTGACTAACACCGGCGCGACTTCGTTTTCAGGACCTGTGACGATCACACTTTATGCGACGACGCAGACATCGCTTGATGCCGGAGCCACCGCGATCGTCACATTGACGATTCCCAAACTCAGCCTGAAGGCTGGAAGCTCGAAAATAGAGATGGTGAAGTTCGCGTATCCCAAGGGCCTCGCCAGTGGAAGCTACTACCTGATCGCATCCACCAATACTTCGGGAACGAGCACGACACCCAGCAATTCAATCGCCTATACTGCGGTTGACATTGAACGACCCAAGGTCGATCTGGCCGCCTTTTTCACGAATGGTACGTCAGTAAAGGTAAAGCCGGGTCATGGCACGACCGCAAATATTACCGTGCGGAACCTTGGCAATGTGACTGCAACGGGTTCGTGGAGCGTGGCCTTGTATTCATCCCTGGATATGGCACTTGATGGTTCGGACCTACTGCTGACAAAACTGAATCTGAAGAAGATCACGCTTGCACCCGGTCAATCGATGACGGTGCGGGTTCACTTTGTTGCCCCGGCGAACCTGGCGGCCGGGACGTACAATCTCGTAGCCGCCACTGCGAGTGTGACTAATCCAGCGGATGCAAATCTGTTGAACGATGTGGCGGCGATCGGCACAATATAGATATCGGACTCTCCCTCCAGCTTCATCTCACCCTTCTCGCCCCGCTGTCCCAAATAAATGACACGGGCGGGTTAAGTCTTACACGCGTCCTATCGAAGAAGTACATGTATGCGGCTTCGTTCAGCGACGAGGCGAATGCGTAGGTACGCTCGTATCCGATTGGGTTGAGCATACGTGAGATCAAGCTGGGAGCGGAAGATGCGTGCTTTGATTGTGGATGATGATGAACTGTCACTGGAGCTGCTTCAGAACGTTCTCAATGAGATGGGGTATGAGGTCGAGCAAGCCAGCAATGGTAAAGAGGCTCTGGCGAAACTTCGCACCGATTGCATTCACCTGGTCATTACCGATTGGGAAATGCCGGAACTGAACGGGTTGGAGCTATGCCGCGCCATCCGCGAAGAAGATTTCGATGGATATGTGTATGTCATCATGCTGACCAGTCGCGATGGTGGGCGGCAGAAAATCGAAGGGCTGCACGGGGGTGCCGACGCGTTCCTGGTCAAACCGCTGAATCCCGATGAGTTGTTGGTCAGCTTGAAAACCGCCGAGCGCATTCTCGGGTTGGAGACACGCGATTTGGCGTTGTTCTCGCTGGCCAAGCTATCCGAAAGCCGGGACCCTGAGACCGGCGCGCACATCGAGCGCGTACAAAGCTACGCACGTCTGCTGGCTCAATACCTGTCCACCACGGATCGGTATCACGATATCATCGACACCGAATTTGTGCGGCTCATCTACCAAACCAGCCCGCTGCACGACATTGGGAAAGTCGGCATTCCTGATTCCGTTCTGCTGAAGCCCGGTAAGCTGAGCGAGCAGGAAATGTCCGTCATGAAGACGCACGTCAACATGGGCGCACAGACTTTGGAAGCATCCTTGCAGAGATTTCCAAACGTTCGATTCCTGCAAATGGCCCGCGACATTGCCATGTTCCACCACGAGCGCTGGGACGGCAGCGGATATCCTTCGGGAATAGCAGGCAATGATATTCCGCTCTCGGCGCGCATCGTGTCGTTGGCGGATGTCTACGATGCACTGACGAGTCGTCGCGTGTATCGAGATGCGATGTCTCATGCACAGGCCAAGCAGTTGATCATCCGTGAGCGCAATACGCAATTCGATGCGGACGTCATCGACGCGTTTTTGCGAACCGAGGCGCAGTTCATAGCCATTCGAGAGCGATTCAAGGACGATGAACATCAACCTGCCATTGCCAATCTGCCGCCCGAACGAATTCCGGCCACGTCGCTGTGTAAGGTTCTGGTGGTGGACGATGACCAGGTAATCCGCGATTTGCTTGCCAATTTTCTACATGCCCACGGCGTGGAATGCGTCACGGCTTCCGATGGTTTTCAAGCCATGAAGTTGTTTGACCAGCACGAACCTAAGTTGGTCATTTCCGATTGGTCGATGCCCGGCATGGACGGCTTGGAGTTATGCCGCCGAGTGCGCTCGTCCAGTGGTGGGAATCACGTTCATTTCATCATGTTGACGATGCATGCCGAGGAAGATGAGATGACGCGCGCATTTGATGCGGGAGTGGATGATTTTCTGGCCAAGCCATTCCATGCACCTGCGATGATGGCGCGGTTACGGGCCGGTCTGCGAGCCGTGGCTCTGTATGAAGAACTATCCCAAAAGCACGATGGCTCACGACAAATCAACGAGCAATTGACCAATCTGAATCAGCGGCTTGAGAAGCTGGCGATCACCGATGAACTGACCGGGCTTTACAATCGGCGGCAGGCGATGCATCGGCTGGAGGAGCATTGGGCGATGTGCGATCGCTATGAGAGGCCGATGGCGGTCATCAGCATCGACATCGATCATTTCAAGCATGTCAACGATCAGTACGGGCACATTGCCGGCGACGTGGTGCTGCGTGGCACGGCTGCGATTTTGCGCGAATGCGTCCGCAGCACGGACACGCTTTGCCGCGTGGGGGGCGAAGAGTTTCTGATCATTCTTCCATTCCAGACGATGCAGGAAGCGGAACTCAGTGCTCAGAGATTCCGGCAGGCGATGTCGCAGTTTGAATTTGACAGTGCCGGGCAAAAGATCCGCGCCACGATCAGCGCCGGGATCGCCAGTCGTCGCACGGACATGCCGCAGTGTATCGATTTGCTGAAGGAGGCGGACGAAGCACTCTATGCGGCAAAGCGCGCAGGGCGGAATGCAGTCCGATGCGCTCGAGTGGAATCCCCTCCGAAGCTCGTTGTCGCGCCGGCAGCGTAGGTGGAAGCGTTTGAAGATGACGAATCGTTTGTCGACCGGAGAAGTCAATGCGAAAACGCTTTTTCCCAACCCTGAGCCTGCGCACGCGGGCAACCGCGATTACCCTGGCGATCACCACCCTTTCGCTGGGCGTTGTGGCGGCGATGAGCTTGATGCAGATTCGTCAGCAGATCGATGAAGAGCAGCACCGAACCGCCGACGCCGTTGCCCTGGGGGTGTCGCGCGCCTCGGAGCTGGCGATGAAGGTCCACGACAGTCGCGAACTGACGCGATTGGCCGCCAGCTTTCTGCGAGATGAAAATATTCTGTTCATCGCCGTCCAGAGCGATCGGGGGCAAACCCTCGCAAAAGCTGTTCGCGATCAAGCGATATGGGCGATGTTCGTCGTCGGCGTGATGGATACCGAGCGTTGCGTGGTAGGTGCCAGGGTCATTGAAACTTCAGGCGCGAATGAATCTGTGAGTGAACAAGTGGGGGATTCCCCCGGCGCGTTGAATGGAAGCGGCGGTCAGCCCAAATCACCGCAACTGAAGAATCTCGGCCGGGTCATTGTGGGAATATCCACTGGCCCTTCCATGGTGGCTCGCCAGCAGCAAAGCCGGTTGACGATTGTGGCGGCGATTCTCGTCGGCGCGGTGGGGTCGAGCGTTTTATTCCTGTCGCTCCGGCCGTGGATGCGTCGGTTGAAAGAACTTGCGACTGCCAGCGACGCGATCTCCCGCGGTAATTTTACCCGCTTCATCGGCGATCACCGTGACGATGAAATCGGTCGGTTGGCGCAGTCATTCGATACGATGTCCGCCGCGCTCTGTGAGCGCGACCGCGAGCTCCTTGCGTTTACCGACACGCTTCACGATCAAGTAAAGGAACGCACAACGGCGCTGGAATATGCGGTAAAAACCGCCGAAGATGCCAATCGCGCCAAAAGCTTATTCCTGGCCAACATGTCTCATGAACTGCGTACACCGCTGAATGGTGTGATCGGCATGGTCGATCTATTGCTGGCGGCGCAGCCGAATGTGCAGCAGCGCCGCTATTGCGATATTGCCAAGGCGTCGGCACGTTCCCTTCTGGAGTTGATCAACGACATTCTGGATTTTTCAAAAATTGAAGCCGGAAAGCTCGAACTCGATGCCGCGGATTTCAACCTTCATGACGTTATAGAAGGGGTCACACAAATCGTTGGTGAACGCGCCGAGAAAAAGAAGCTGGAGCTTGCCTGTGGGGTTGGTGCCGGGGTGCCGCGAATCGTCTCTGGGGACGCCATGCGATTACGGCAGATCATTGTCAACCTTGTCAGCAATGCCATTAAGTTCACGGAGCGTGGCGAAGTCGTCATCCATGCAGTGTTGGAAGACCAGACTGAAACTCAGGCGGTCGTCCGCTTCAGCGTCAAAGACAGCGGCATCGGCATCTCGTCTGACCGCATCAACCGCTTGTTCAAATCGTTCTCGCAGGTCGATGCTTCAACCACGCGCCGGTTTGGTGGCACGGGTTTGGGTCTGGCTATTTCCCAGCGGCTTGTTGAACTGATGGGCGGCACCATCGGCGTTTTTAGTGAGGAAGGGAAAGGGTCAACCTTCTGGTTCACCGCTCGGTTTGAGAAGCGGGCAGACTTGCCGACGCCGCATCGAAAGATTCCTGCCGATCCGCGTGGACTGCGGGTGTTGGCAGTGGATGACAACCTTACCAATCGTGAAATCCTGCACGCGCAGTTGGAAAGCTGGTCGCTTCGCGCCGACATCGCCGCCGATGCGGCCCAAGCCATGACCATGCTTCGCTCCGCTGCCGCTGCGGGTGAGCCGTACCGGTTCGCGATCCTCGATATGCACATGCCCGAGACCGATGGCATTCAGCTTGCCCGATTGATCAAGGCGGATCCTCTCACACAGGGCATCATTTTGATCAGCCTCAGCTCGATCAGCGACCCGGTAAAACCCCGCGAGATAAGTGATCTGGGCTTTTTCGCATGCCTGACAAAGCCCGCGTTACCGTCGCAGCTTTACAATGCGATTGTCGATTCACTTGCGAACGAAACTCAAGGGGAACGCGCGCCAGACATAACCGAACGTACACTCGATGGCCGACTTGACGGTGTGCGGGTATTGCTGGCAGAGGACAATGAAGTTAACCAGCTTGTTGCTTCAGAGCTGCTGAATCAGGTGGGTTGCCGTTGCACGATCGCATCCAACGGTCGCCAGGCAGTGGAGGAGGCGTTGCGCGGTGAATTTGACGTGATCCTCATGGATTGTCAGATGCCGGAATTAGATGGCTTCGAGGCCACTCGCGAGATTCGCAAAGCCGAGAAGGCAGCGGGGAATGGCCAAGAGACCGCACTGCGGCAACCGATCATTGCACTTACAGCAAATGCCATAAAAGGCGATCGTGAATTGTGTCTGGCGGCGGGGATGGATGGCTATGTTACCAAGCCAATCGATCCGATCGAACTCTTCCAAACAATTCGCGCGCTGGTCCCGGTGGATTGCTCGAAAAGAGTGGGAGTCGAGATACCGAAAGAAGTTGAGGCTCTTCAAACGTGTGAGTCTGAAGCGGCGTCATCAACCCCACCGGTTGATCTGGAACTTTTGAAACGGCGATGCATGGGCAATCGCAAGCTTGCCGCCAAAGTGCTCAACAAGTTCGACAGCAGCATGATCCAGGAATTACCGATTCTGCTCGGCAACATTCAGAATGGCGATACAAAATCGGTGGCAGCGTTGGCACACAAGATCAAAGGTGGGGCGGCGAATGCGTCGGCGGAACAAGTTCGCCGCATTGCTGATGAACTTGAAGCGCTGGCGAAAAACGACAGTCTTTCCCAGGCACAGGCCTCTATTGGACAGCTTGAGCTGGAGATGCGCCGTTTCCGTGAGTACCTGGCAACGGCACACGCTCATCTCGTACCGCCTGAATTGACCACACCTGCTCCCACAAGCAATTTCAATTCCTGAAATCTTCCAAACAGTTCGACCGCGATTGGCCATCAAGCAAGCGCGACTTTGGAAGACCGGGATCCCCGTTTTTAGTCGCGG
>JBBRMF010000103.1:0-16333 GCA_038230975.1 Tepidisphaerales bacterium | reverse complement strand
CAAGGAGCTTGGCATGGACGCACAAGCGACCGAGTTCTTCTTTGGTTTTTTCGCGGCAGTTCCCGACCCGCGGCGGCATAATATCCGACATCTGTTCACTGACATTCTCACCATCGCCGTCTTCGCCGTGATGAGCAGGGCCGACGACTGGTCGGAGGTGGTGCTCTACGGCCAGACCCACCTGCCGTGGCTGTCGACGTTCCTCACCCGCCACTCGCACACGCACCTCACGCACCGTCAACTCCGATGCCAATTCCTGATACGCATCTTCGTCCATCCACTCCGGACGTTGTTGGGGTTTGCGGATCGAGATGACGTGGTCATCGGGCCCGAGACGCCAGCCACGACGGAAGTCGACGTGACGGTGCTGGGCCCTCGTCGTCATCACCGGCTTCGAGACCTGTATACCGTTTATGGAAAGTCGAGCGGCGGGGCGCGCTCGACCACGCTCAAGCCGGTCCTTCACGGCCGCAAGTCTGATATCGAAGCGACCGGCGACCTCCTGCCGCGAGAGGCCTTCGATCTGATTGCGGACGATGACCTCTCGAAAGTGTACGGGCAGGCGGGTTGAAGAAAGGGATCATTTAAATTTAGGCCGCTTCTTTTAATTCCCGTTTCCATCCCCTGCCCAACAGGTGCCGGATTCGGGCATCAAGATGAAATCCGTTCCCAATGGCTCCGTCATGTGGATATAGCCAGGAATCCGACTCATGCGAAAATCTTATTCTTTTGTCGCAGCGATGATTTACACCGCAATCACTTCCGCTCAACCCCATCATCCATCGGAGGATGCCTGGCCGCTTTATGAAAAGGCGGCAGCGCATATCGCCGAAGGAGACCGTCAGGGAATGAGCTCTCCGGCCGCGTCGAATTTGGAATACTCGGATTTTCCGCCTTTTCCGCCTGAATGGCATCGATTGGCGAAGCAGGCGTACGAATTCAACACATCCGCGTTTGAGCAGATTCGCAACGCCAGGGCAATGCGGACCGCACGATGGCCTGCGGTGCGTAAAGACGGCGACATCGTACTTCTCTATCTCAGTAGTTGTCGCAACATCGCCAATGAGATTGCTGATGCGGCTCTCTATCAACACGTTCAAGGCAATGATGCCGAAGCGATTGAATACATCCGTGACGAACTGCATCTTGCGGATCTGCTCGACGCGGACGCTCGAGAGCTGGCGATCACCCACGCACTTGTGGCAGTGGGCGTTCGTGCCTCGGCGTTAAACCGGCTGGAGGTCATCTCTTCCGATGTCTCACTAAAATCAGATCCATCCGATCACAAGCGTCTTCAGGTGGATGTGGTCAAAGGATTGATTCGCCAGTTATTCACAAAAGACGATCTGGCTATCCGTATTAAAGATCTGGTTGCCCGAGAATCGCCCGGAGCGTTAAAAACCGGATTCAATCGATCGCTTACGTTACACCCTGCAGCGCGGGCAGATGGAGCGGAATCTGGCGGCTATGTCGCTGGCGTGCCAACTGTGCCGCTTCGAGAAATCGCACTGGCCGGCATCGCTTGACGAGGTGACGGCCTACCTCCCTGGCCCGCCGGCCGATGCGTGGGGCGCATTGGGCTATGCACTCATTAAAGGCGGGCTTCCCGACGGATCAGACCGCCCGCTCGTCTATTCCCACATCAGGTCAAAAAACGGAATTTTCTATCGTATTGATGAACCGCAATACGGCTTCTACGTGGACGACGGCACCACTCAACCGGCGAGCCTGCGAAAAGAGGGTGGACAGTTCCGCGATGTGTCACTGTGGGCTCCTGCCAAAAATAAGAGCGGCCCAACCACTCGACCGCTGCAATGAGGCATTGAAACGCGCCATCGCCACGAGAACAGTCGGCCCCATCCGGTTGATCAACGGCATAAACGCCTGCTTTAGAAAATCGATCGGAGGGCGCGTGCGGATTGTGCGTGCCGCGTTCGCTGATGGAACTGTCGATCAGGATCATAGAGTCATTCCCATCTCAGTTGGACCGGGTAACATTCACCCAGGACGATTTTTAGTATGGATGAGATCATCGACAAAAACACAATATGTCGCCAATCGGATGCGATCGAAGTTCGACGGATGGATAACCGTGGCCGTGGTGGGCGCGGGGTTTTCGCCATCCGCCATATCGCGGCCGGGGCACTCATCGAATGCGTTCCGGTTCTGCTGATCCCCAAGGCCCAGGTCTTTGGCGACACCCCCGAGGCTCGCCGAAATAATCGTATTTCCTGGTACGTGTTCGCCTGGGACGATCTCACCAAGCGAACCTATGTCGCCCTCGCGCTTGGGTATGGGTCGATCTACAATCATTCGTTCACGCCAAACGCCCGCTATCAGCCGAAGGCTCCGGATCTTCTTGAATTTTATGCGATGGAGGATATCTCGTCGGGAGCAGAAATCTTCATTAACTACCACGGCAAGACCACCAATCCGGCGCCGTTGGAGTTTGATGTGCATTGATTCTCAAGCTCAGTGCGGACCGACTCGCTTTCACAACGCAACAACCATCACGAGAGAAATTTCGGAATAATTGAAGCGAAAATCGACGCAATGTTTCGTTTGCGATTCGCGCATATTGTCTCGATCGATGATGCAATGAGCCATCGAACCGACTATTATCCAGACGTGGAATCCAACGGAAGAAAACTTGACCATGCTTTTTTCCGCTTTTGGGTTCGCTCCACATCGAAATTCACTATCAAGTCATCTCCATTTTGCGGCATTCTATTGGCCGCGATCGCCATGCTCCTGAGTGGCTGCGTACTTGCCCCTAAGGGAACATCGGATGAACAGGCGAAGCTGCGGGCTGCCGGTGGGCCGTTTGAGAACCCGGTTGAAAAACGTGAACTGCCCATTCTTCCTCCGCATCCGACATGGCAGGAGGTCTTGCACCGCGCCTTCCTCGCCAATGGTGATCTGGAGGCGGCGTACTTCGAGTGGAAGGCTGCGCTCGCCCAAATTCCGCAGGCCGCCGGCTATCCCAATACCAATCTTGCCCCGCAGTTCAGCTACATGTTTTCGCCCGGCCGGATGAAATCGTTTGATCGAACGACGGTCAATCTCGGATTTGATCCGATGCAGAACTTGTCATTTCCCACGAAAGTGATGCAAGCGGGCAAGATCGCTTTGGAGAACGCCCGTGCCGCCGGAGCCAAATTTGAAGGAAAGAAATTCGACCTTCAACAGAAAGTGCTCACGAGCTATGTCGATCTCGCGCTTTCACGTGAGAAGCTCCGCATCCAGCGCGATACGGTGTCGTTGCTGAAACTCGTCTCCGATACCGCCTCCGATCGCGTTCGCGCGGGTGGCAACCAGCAAGATCTCCTGAAGGCCCAAACGAACTATCGGCTTGCGGAGAACGCGCTGGAAAATCTAAAGGCTGAAGAACGTTCGATGCGAGCCATGTTGAATGTAATGTTGGCCCTTGATCCACAGGTGCCTCTCAATTTGCCTCCTGGTCTACCGGCGCCGCGCGCGCTTACTGCGGACGATGCCACGCTGATCGCCATCGCCGTCGATCGCAACCCGGGCCTCGCTCAGCTCGCTCGCGAAACCGCAGGCCGTCGCGAGGCGTTGGAACTCGCGCGGATGCAATTCATCCCGGATATCAACCCGTTCGGTGCTTTCACCGGGAGTATGTCACAATCACTGGGCGCGATGCTCATTATCCCCACGACGATCCCCCAGATCCGCGGGCGAATCGATGAATCGCGTGCCATGCTCCGCGCCTCCGAAGCAATGCTCCGCCAGGGCCGGCTGGATCGTGCCGGAAGTTTTGTTGCCGCACTCTATGTTTTGCGCAACAGCGAGCGCCAGGCAGTGCTGTTTGAGACGGCCGTTCTTCCCAGCGCACAGGCCGCGCTGGATAGCACGCGCCAGGCGTACTCAACCGGCACCGGAACATTCATCGATTTAATCGACAGCCAGCGGACGCTTCTGGATGTTAAGCTCTTGATTGTCGAGGCTCATGCCGAACGCGAAAAACGCCTGGCCGAGCTGGAAGCGCTGGCCGGCGTCGACATCGAAACACTGGGCAAGCGACAGGTTCCACCATGACTGAATCCAACAACAATCCGGCCAAAGAATCCGTGTCGTTCGTCCAGGTCATTTTCGCAAGGCTGAGGTTCGTATCCGTCTTTGTCGTGACCGCATTGGTTGTTGGCTATTGGGACAACATTAAAAACCACATCGACAAATGGACGCGCCCGCCAGTGGCCCCGGACTCGCTTTTGCACGTCATGGCGAGTTCCATCGAATATTATTGCCCCATGCATCCGGACGTGATCCGCGACCAACCGGGGCTCTGTCCCAAGTGCGGCATGCCATTGGTCAAGCGAAAAAAAGGTGAAGCTCAGTCGTTACCGCCGGATGTGGCTGCGCGGGTGACGATCACGCCGCAGCGCAAAGCGCTGGCCGGGATTGCGACATCACTTATCGCCTATCGTCCTCTTTACCGCGACGTACACAGTGTCGGTGTACTGGATTTCAACGAGACGAATCTCGCGCGTATCAGCGCTCGAATCGCCGGTCGTGCTGATGAGCTCTTCGTTCAGTTCACCGGGCAGGCGATCAAGCAGGGCGATCCGCTTTATTCGCTTTACAGTCCCGATGTCTACACCGCCCAGCGCGAATACCTGCTGGCCCGAAAGCGATTCAATGCGCTGCCGAAGGAGGCGGCGGAGGAATCGAAGATGGATGCATCCGCTGTCTACAACGCCTCGATGCAAAAGCTCGTGCTTTGGGGTGTTGCCCCCGAACAACTCGACAAGCTCGACGAAGAGTTCGACCGCACGGGAAAGATTCCGACTCACCTCACCGTCACGTCGCCCATCAGCGGCATTGTCGTGCGGAAGGAAATTGAGCAAGGCCGCTATCTACAGGTGGGGGACAATCCCTATATCGTCGCCGATCTCACGCGCCTCTGGCTACAACTTAAGCTCTACGAGCGTGATGTCCCGTTGGTAGCCATCGGCGATGAAGCGGAGATCGAAGTGGATTCATTCCCGAATCAGCATTTCAAGGGGCTGGTCACCTTTAAGGCATTCCAAGTCGACCCTGACACCCGAACACTCGACGCCCGCGTAGAGATCGACAATCCCGGCCTCGCCCTCCGCCCGGGTATGTTCGCCAGTGCCACAGTGCGCGTTGCCATCGCCGGCCCAAATGCCGGAGAACGGGTTCAATCCCCCGCAACAACAGCGGCCTCGCGACCTGCCAGCGCGACCGGCGGAAGTATCCGCTTTCGTGCAGCGATCAAGCCGTATATGGAAGCCTCGAGGCGCCTGGCCGCCGACAAATCCGCTGGTGTTGCTGAGCTGCTCCGCGATGCTCGTGCGAATCTGAAAGCGATTGCCCGGGATGCGCCACTGCACGATGCCTATGACAAATCCTCGGCACTGGATTTTTCAAAGGATCGACCGATTGAAGAACTCCGCACCGCGTTCACGATCGTTTCCGCCGCGATGATCGAAGCGGGTCGCCAAACCGGCATCCCCAGGGATGATCCGAGCATCAAGATATTCCGCTGCCCGATGAAGAATGCCAACTGGCTCCAGGAAGGCGACACCGCCAACAATCCCTATTACGGCTCACAAATGCTCGACTGTGGCAGCCCGGTCGCCGTACTCCCGAAGGTCGAAACAGCCGTTCCCACGACGCGCGGCGCATCGGCCCCAGCGGCCCGCGTCCTTTCGGTGCCGCGTTCGGCCGTCATTGATACCGGCGGCGCACGGATCGTGTACGCCGGTGCGCGCGACGACAAAGGCCGCATCATTGATGGCGTCTACGATATGAAATCCGTCAAGCTCGGGCCTTTGGCTGAAGGCGATTATTACCCGCTTTACGAAGGCCTGAAAGAAGGCGATTCGGTCGTGACCGTCGGCACATTTCTCATTGATGCGGAGAACCGCCTGAACCCGGCCAAGATCGTCGATGTTTCCCCGAGCACGGAACTGATGAAGGAGATGCGGTAACTTCCGCAGCGGGTTTGAGAATCAATTTGTGGCACGGGCTTCCAGCCCGTGTTGATACTTTTGAACTCGAATCGCTGATGAAGAGCGGACTTTTTTCTGTCCTGATTCACTAACACGGGCTGGAAGCTCGTGCCACAAATAAGTTTTCAAGCTCCGTACGGAATATCCGGACTCACCATGATCGAACGCATCATTGAATACAGTGTCCGTAACCGATGGCTCATCATCGTGGTCTGGTTCGGCATCGCCGTGTGGGGTCTTTATGCGGTCCTTCATACACCGGTCGATGCGATCCCTGATCTATCGGAAAATCAGGTGATTGTCTTCGCCGATTGGATGGGCCGAAGCCCGCAGGACATTGAAGAACAGGTGACCCATCCTCTCTCGGTGCAGTTGCAGGGGTTGGCCGGGGTGAAGTCGGTGCGGTCGTCGAGCGAGCCGAATTTCTCGATGATCAATATCATCTTCGATGACAAAACCGATTTCTATTTTGCCCGGACGCGCGTGCTCGAACGGCTCGGCACCGCCGCCACCCAACTCCCTGCGGGTGTCACGCCAATGATGGCCCCGGATGCGACGGCGCTTGGCCAAATCTTCTGGTACGTTGTCGAAGGTGACGGGCGAAGCCTGGATGAGCTCCGCGCCATACAGGATTTCACGGTGCGCTATGCACTCAACAGCGTACCCGGCGTGGCCGAGGTGGCAGGCGTGGGTGGATTTGTCCGCGAATACCAGGTGGATGTTTCTCCGGCAAAGCTCCGCGCGTTCGACCTTCCGCTCAGCGCCATCAGTGCTGCGATCGCCGCCAGCAACATGAGCGTTGGCGGCAAGGTCATCGCCGTCAACAACACGGAGTACCTTCTGCGCGGCGTTGGTTGGCTGCGCGGGCTGAAGGATCTGGAGGATGTCGTCGTCACTTCCCGGCAGGGTGTGCCGATCCGGTTGCAGGATGTCGCCACCATCCAACTCGGTCCCGAGTTCCGCCGCAGCGCGTTGGAAAAAGACGGCCAGGAAGCGGTCGGCGGCGTCGTCATGATGCGCGTTGGCCAGAATCCCCTCGAAGTAACCAAAGCGATCAAGGAGAAAATTCGCTCCCTTCAAAGCGGCTTGCCGAGCGGTGTGCGCATCGTCCCCTTTTACGATCGCACCCGTCTCATCGAATCCGCCATCCACACCGTCACCAGCACGCTCCGCGAAGAAATCATCATCGCCAGCATTGCCATCCTGTTGATCCTCGCCCACATTCGTTCTGCGATTGTGGTTTGCATCACCTTGCCGATGGCGGTACTCGTCAGTTTTCTTTTCATGCACTACCTCAACATCCCGAGCAACATCATGTCGCTCTCGGGGATCGCGATCAGCATCGGCATCCTCGTCGACGCGGCCGTCGTCATGGTCGAGAACGCGACGCACGAGCTCAAGCAGCATTTCGGCGACGAACCTGTGAGCGGCGACACGACCGAAATCATCATCCGTTCCTGCCGATTGGTCGGCAGGCCGATCTTCTTCAGCGTCGTCATCATGCTTCTGTCGTTTCTCCCGATATTTACATTCGGAGGCCAGGAAGGAAAGCTTGCTCATCCACTCGCCTTCACCAAGAGCTTCGCCATGATCGGGGTGGCCGTGATGGCCATCACTTTTGTCCCGGCGATTATTCCCCTGTTCATACGCGGTCGTCTCAAGAGTGAAGAAGACAATTGGATTGTCCGCAGTTTCATCCACATTTACAGGCCGGTCCTTTCCTGGGTCATCGATCGCCCGGGATTTGTCTGGTGGTTGATGGCGATCATCCTCGCGCTCGGCAGCGCGTTCATCGGCAGTTCGATGGTCTCGTTGATTGTCCTTGGCCTGGGGCTGCTTGCGATCATACTTGGTGTCCATAAAGATGGCTGGACGTTTTGGCTTCTGGCCGGCTTGCTCTTGTTCACGCTCGTCGCGGTCGCGATGCGAGGCGATGCCTACGAGCATCTCGCGTTCGGCCTGAAGCGCGCGATTCCCTGGATCATGATGGGGATCGTTTTATTTCTCATCGTGTTATCGATGCGCTTCGCACACTGGCGCACCGCAGCGCTCGCGAGTTTCCTGACGATTTCCTTCGTAGCCGACACGCGCTTTCGCAAACTGGGCGGCGAATTTATGCCTTCCCTCGATGAAGGAAGCATTATGGATATGCCGATCACCGCGCCGCGTATCGCCATGAGCCAGGCAGTTGACGACATCACCATCCGCGACCGCGTGTTGCGCAGTTTCCCGGAGGTGGGGCAGGCCGTTGGTAAGATTGGCCGCGCCGACACTGCCACCGATCCATCCCCCGTCGATATGGTCGAGACCATCGCATCGCTCCATCGCCCCGAACTTTGGCCGAAGCGGAAAATACTGTTCGCAGACGCACTCAACGAGGCCGGGATTATTGCCGCCGAAATGCAGCGGCGCGGTTGGATCAAAGCCGAACGGATCAATAACGATGAATGGGCATTGGTCGTGCAAGCGGTGGACGATGCCGAAATCTTGAAGCGAAGCCCGCGCCTGACCGACGCCACCGCGCTGCTGAACACGGCAGCGCAGGTTGCGGTGGAGGCATTTGACCGTTCCATGCGCGATCTGGCGCGTCGTCGTCAGATTGAGTATCAACCCGAAATCGCGAATCAATTGATTGATCTCGGGATCATATCGCTAGTCGAACATTTGCGAAGGCTGCCGTCCCGGGATGGTCGACCGGCCCTGCTTCGAGAACCTGGAACCGAAGACAGAGCCAAAATCGAGGCGATGGCAGCAAAATCAGGTGTGCTCCTGGCAAATCTTCCTCGCCAGGAAGAGGCCGACCGCCTGCTTGCGACGATCCGCAATGAGTTCATCTCGCGCGGCATTGCAGCAGATCGCGATGACCTGCTTCTTGATTTCCCCGGCTTCGCGCGGATAGCATTAGACTTTGCGCGCCAAGCCGCCGGTGCTGAAGTGCGGGGATTCGCCGAGCGATTCTTTGCCGAAATTGAATCCCACCGTGAAACACTTTGGCAGGAGCGAACCCGGACGCTCAACTGGGAGCTTTTCGATTATGGCAAGTTGATGATCACCGACGGTTTGATCGATGCCCTGCACCGCACATCTCTCGGCACGCCGCTGGCAGGGACTGAGCCCGATCCAAAATCTCTGGCCGATGTGCGCGGAAAGCTTGCGGCCGATCTGGGGCGTTCGTTGCTGCTCTGGCAGAAATCCAAAGATGATCTGGTTAAGGAGATGGACAGCGAGCTTCAAATGCCCGGCTGGGGAAACGTCTGGACGCAGCCGATCATCAATCGCGTGAACATGATCGCCACCGGCGTGCGCACACAGATCGGAGTGAAAGTTTTCGGTCCCGCCGGCAAACCGATCAGCGGAGCCGATGGGGCGATGGCGGATATTCAACGCGTCAGCGAAGAGATCGCGCGCAAGCTCAAAACCGTGCGGGGAGCCGTCGATGTCACCGCAGACCAGGCGCTCGGCAAACGCTATATCGAGATTAGCATCGACCGTATCAAGGCAGCGCGCTATGGCGTGAACATGGCCGAACTCAGCGAAGCGGTCGAAACAGCGCTCGGTGGAAGCAAGGTGACGATGACTGTCGAAGGCCGACAGCGTTTCCCCGTCCGCCTTCGCTATTCGCAGGACAATTGGCAGGATATTGAGGCGGTTCGCAATGTACTGGTGACCGGGCGTTCAACCCCCGTCGAATTGCTCCGCCCCGATCCCTCCGTCGGTTCAGCGCCACCTTCCAAATCTGCCGGCGGCGCATCCGGTCTGGGCACGCCTGCTGCGAGCGCGGGGGGCATGGGCGGTGGCATGAATGCCGCGGCATCAGCCTCCACGCCTTCCTCCGGTGGCGGTGGCGCGATGAACGGCATCGCCAGCAAATCACTCGGCTTGAAAGCCGTCAACCCGCCTTCTTCAGGCCTCGTGCAAATTCCACTGCGGATGGTCGCCGACGTTCAGATTGTCGAAGGCCCGAGCATGATCAAGAGCGAGAACGGCCGACTCCGCAACTACGTCACACTCAACGTCCGCGATCGGGATGTTGTTGGTTTTGTCGACGAAGCCCGGCAAGCCGTTCGCGACATCGAAAAACAAATGGCGGGCAGCGGCATGAGCCTCGAATGGACCGGTGAGTTTGAAAATCAACTCCGCGCACGCCAGACCCTGGCGATGATTTTCCCGCTGGTCATCGCCCTGATCCTGCTGCTGCTGTACGTGACGTTTAAAGATGCGCTCGACACGATTCTGGTGTTCATGGCTGTGATCGGCGCGCTGGCGGGCGCGGTGATGTTTCAGTCCTTCTTCAAGTTTAACTTCAGTGTGATTGTCTCGATCGGCTACGTTGCCGCCTTCGGCATGGCAACGCAAACCGGCGTCATCATGCTGGTCTATCTTCGTGAGGCGTTGGAGCGTCGCGGCGGCCTCAGTGGTATCGGCAGCATCGCCGATCTCCGCCGCGCGGTGATCGAAGGCGCAGTGCATCGACTGCGCCCAAAATTACTCACCGAAGGCGTAGCCATCGTGGGACTCGTGCCGATGCTGTGGGCTACCGGTACCGGCGCAGAAATCATGCGCCCGATGGCCGCCCCGGTTCTGGGCGGTTTGCTCATCAGTGACGAAGTGGTCGATCTGATGATTCCCGTGCTGTTCTATTGGATCCGGAAACGCCGCTGGGAAAAGCTCCATGGCGAAAAACCTGCGGAAGTGCCCGCGATTCGGGAGACTCCATCGAAAATGATTTCGGCGGAATTAACCGCTAAAACATGATCGTCGGGGACGGCTATGGATTCACCTTTGCCCCGCACTTCACGCAGAACTTTGCGCCTTCGCCTAGCGGCGCGCCGCAATTGGTGCAGAATCGTTTAACGATTTCCGTGACCGGCTGCGCCGGTTTTTCGATGGGGCGCGTCGCTGGCGGGGCAGTTCCGCTAACGGCGGTAATGGGAGCCGTCATCGAGTCGAATACCACGGACGTGGTCGCGCCCGCAGTGATGGCGAAATCTCGTTCCACGGCAGCTCCGGCATATACTGTCTGGAGTCGATACTTTCCTTCCGGCAGCGTTGCCGGTTGCCCGAACGGGGTTCGGGCCACCTCGCGGCCATCCGAATTGAGCACTACGTATTGTTCGGGCAGACCCAGCACGCTGAACCGAATGCCGTGAGCGAGGTCGGCTGCGCGAGCGGCGGGCCAATAGTGCCCGCCGCCGCGCTTGGCCATGCCCAGTAGCTGGTCGGTCCACTCAGGCTGGTTGATATCGAAACCGACGACGTGGAATTGAACCCCCTTCAAGTTGCCCACAAGCTCGGCGGCTCGCAGGGGATCGCGCCGAGGCTCGGTATCCTCACCGCCGTCAGTGAGCAGCAGCACGATGACAGGCTCTTTGAATTTTATTTTTCCGAGATCTTTCGACGCCTCTTCGAGGCTGAGGGCCATCGGTGTCTTGCCGCGCGGGCGCAGCGCATCGAGCACCGCTGTAAATTTTTGCCGGTCCAATGGCAGCATGGGAATTGTCAGTTCGGTGTCTTCATCGGCGCGGTTCTCGATGGCGCGTTTACGATGGCCGTAGACGCGCAAGGCGACATTACAGTTGGCAGGTAAATCGTTCACCAGCGCGCGGACCGAATCCCGTGCGATGTCAAACTTCACCTTCCCATCCATCTCTTCCATCATCGATCCGCTGGCGTCGAGGATGATGTAGAAGTTGTGGAACGGTGCAATGGCCGCCGTCCGCAGCGTGCCGGGCAGTTTGGGCTTGATTAACTCAGGGGGCGGCGGTGGCGGAAGGGGGGGCGGCTTTACGACTACCACCACGGGCTTCGTGGCAGGCACTACAATCGCGACGGGCACCGGGGCCGGTGGACGCAGTTTGTGGACGAGATTGAGTGAAGGAGTGGCCCGGGTGAGAAACAATAGCGCGAAGCTGGTTGCCAGGCGTGGGTCTGCCTCCTGGGCTTTGCCGATCCACAGGCCGGTGGGTTTTTGTAGTGCCAGCAGGTGCTGCGCTCCAAGGGGATACCATTCGTTCGGGCCGATGAATTCCGTGTCGAGTATTCGGCCCACGCGCTCGATCGAGTAGATGTAGTAGTATTGCCAGACGGAGCTGTTCGGATGCGCGGCGACACTGAAATTCGCGCTGAGCCATCCAAGTCCAAGTTCGATGGCCTCATCTTTTGCCGGTTCAGCTTCCCCTAGTTCATGGCGGCATAGGGCGACCGCGCAAATCCCGGCTGCGGTCATGCTGCCGTACGCACTGGACCCTTTCTCGTGGTAGCTCCATCCGCCGCTGTTTTCCTGCCGGTCGAAGGTGGTCTGCAAAATCAATCGCCAGATATCCGGAGAGATCTTGATGCCCGTGCGCGAGGCGGCATGAAGACCCAGGATTGCATACTGTGTGTTGGAGTTGTCGCCGTCGAAGGCAGGACGCGGTGGACTCCGCCGGATCAATAGAATCGGAGCCTCATCGGCAGTGGCACCAGTGTTTGCGGGCTGGGTCGTCTTGGCTTCGTCAACTCTCTTATAAAGCGCATCGGGAAGGAACGAGGAGTAGTTCCAGGTTCCCTTCGCACCCTGAGCTTCCAGTAAATGGCGCGCGACTTCTTCCATCTGCGGAGCGAATACACTGTCACCGTACGCCTCGATCAGCATGGCGAGCAAACCCGCGTCATAGGTTCGAAGTGTTCTGGGTTTCACGTCCTTCAGATAGGCTCGAAGAGCCGCGTCAAACTCTGGAATCTTTTTATGAGCGTTGGCATTCACCAGTGCCAGCGCTGCCAACATATGCTCAGACTTAGTCCCGAACTTAGAACCCTTGGTTTTCAGATCTTCAGTGCGAATCAATTCCCACAGGGCATTGCTTCCTCGGTCGATGGCCAGATTGACCTGATCCGGTGAAAGCCCGGCTCCAGCAAGGCCGCGCGGTTTGAGGTTCTGTTTCGCGGGCACCGGCGTTGCCTTTGCGTTCGGGCCAATGGCCAGAACGGGTTTCTTGATGGGCTCCGTCGCGCTGGGCCCCGTGGCTGGCGGTGGCGGAACGCGTGGGTCGCCAACATTGGCAACGGGAATCGGGCCGAGGGGCGAAAGATCCAGCGCCTTGGATCCTCCCTGCGTGACGGATGCATACGCCAATCGTGGCTTGGTTTCAGCGGCGGCGATTTGGAAGACCAACTGAAACATGCGTTGCTCACCGCTGGGCATGTAAGTCAATTCCAACGGGTGGCGCGGACCGGCAAAGGTCACCTTGTCCGCAGGGGTGGCCACGCCCCTTTCATCAAGGTGCTTCAACTGCTCGAGGGTTTGAAAAAACTCCTGCTGAGGGCTGAGGTTCTTCACCGTGACATCAAGCACGAGAAACTTCTTCCCAGTCGTCACTTTATTTCCGGCGAATTCATTCGCCACCGTCTGCTCAACAACCGCCACGTCGAAAATGGCGTCTTTCACTGTCGCGATGCTGTTTCGTTGAGCTGGCGCAGGGCGATTGCCTTCCAATGGGATCGTAAATCCCGCAGGCCGAATAACTTTACCATTGGTCAATTTCGCATTGGGGAAATCACAGCGTAGCTCCAGCGAGGCATATTTTTCTGGAACCAGAAACACCGCGTTTCCGCCGGTGAACAGATCTGGAAGAAAGCGCGGCTCTTCGGGAAGATCGCTCTGCAACTGAGGCGCGAAGGCGTATTCACCATCGACGATCAACTGCAGATATTTTCGCGATTCCTTCCAATCGGCGACAGTACCCACTTTCACTTTCTGACCGGCTTTTGCGTTGGGATCGAACGCAGTGGCATCGCCTTCAGTGGCAAACAGGCTGCGGGCGCGAAGTTCCACTCTCGTAAAAATCATCCCCGCCGGCGGCTTTTGACTCAAGTATTCGTTCAGCTTTTCAACCTTGTAGACTCCGGCTTCGATCACCTCATTTTTCTGCAATGGGCTCAAAGGTTGTGGCGGCAGTTCCGTCTCCTGCGCCTTCAGCAAATCCACGTTCATCGGTCCGTGCGAAAAGTCGTAGAACCTCATCTCCAGGCGGGTGAAAGTCGCGTTCTCAGGTAATTCAAAAAGGAGAACGCCCTCTAATGGATTTCCCGGTCCGACGCGAAAATCCTTCCGCTTCAGCGCTCCGGGCACGCGCAAATCATCGACCTTGGCCCACAGACGGTAAACTGTTTTGTCATCGGCTACCAAATACAGATTGTCGGCCAAATCGGCCACTTTGTGGTCGGTGCCGATGGCGATTCCCGCGATATGCGAAAGCAGGATTATATTCTCCCATTTGCAGCCGACGACGAGAAAGCGGTGCCCCTGCGGGGCCGACGTCGTGCCAAACTGGCGGGTAAGCGTAATGTTCGCAACGGTGAGTTGCACCGCTCGATTAGCCGTGGTGCGGGTGACGGGCGAGATGATATCTTCTGCCAGTGAAGTTGATTTCGGATCGGCAAGAACGGTCGGCGACACGACTCCTGTCGCGGCCATCGATACCCAGAGGACAAAAGTATTCAAGACTCCGGAAGATCGCATCGGTGTCTCCGACAATTTAATCTCCCCCTCTATCCTTCACGAATTGGTCGCAGATGCTTTGAGGCGAAATCGGCAAACCACGTCACCGCACCCACGCGACGCACAAATCATACATTTGGCTCCAGACCCTGGAATATTCTGGCGTTCCTTTTACCAGGTTGAATTCTTTGCAGATTGCTTCCGAACGTCGAAACCATGTATTGGCGGCATTGATGTTTCGGTTGAAGATCACGGTGTCCTCGCAGCCCTCACAGATCACGCCATCTTCAATCGCAGTCTCGGCTGTTCCGCAGCCGCCGGTGTCCATCACACCGACGGTCGACCCGGTGGCGGCGTCAATTCTCCACCAGCCAATGCGCTGCGCTCCAGATGCCGCCGTCACGGATTTCGCCGGGAGAACGATCACGTTGCCGGTGGCAAGATCCATTGCAATTCGCTCACGAACGTCGTCAGCGATCCGCATTGCCATCAGAACA
Source organism: Tepidisphaerales bacterium (assembly GCA_038230975.1). Taxonomy (GTDB): domain Bacteria; phylum Planctomycetota; class Phycisphaerae; order Tepidisphaerales; family Tepidisphaeraceae; genus JANXVV01. Next base: position 1,361 of record JBBRMF010000103.1, on the reverse strand, counting down.
GGATCGGATAACTGCTTGATCAAAACCGGCTGGATGCCTTGCCGTGCGGCAAGAGTGAAAATCTCCGTGGTATTGCTGGGCGACAGATCGGTCGCCTTTGCATCAGCGGGTTGCGTTGCGGGAAAATGATAGGGAAGGCCGCCAATTATGAGCGCTTCAAGGCAGGTATCTGTGACTCCGCATCGCACGGCTTCGGCAAAAGCTTCAGATGAAGATGAACTTGTCGCGGCAAGCGCATTGATTGCCAAATCGCCGGCATAGACCGAACTGATTACGCCATCCGCGCCAAACCGCCAACGGAAACTGCAACTGGAAATGTTGGACCGATCCTGAAAGGTGTGATGATTGGGATTCATGGCTCGGGAAGCGTTGTAAAGGCTCAGGTTATCTCCGGCAAGCACACCTTGCAAAAGCGCGCGGTTGTCGGGAGTGGGCGGTTCGCTCATTGCTTTCAGCACGGCCGTTCGCCGATCCAATATGCGGCGGCCGTTCTGGTATTTGACATACTCCCACGGAAACATGCAGGACGTGATCAGATGGTCCGTCCATCCGGACAATGCACCGGCACGCTCGATTTGCTGGCCCTCGTTATAAGCCGGTTTTGGAATCGGTCCCTTTGCGGCAGCCGCACGCGCCGCCGGTCCGATCGAATCAAAAATCTCGCGACGGATTTTCAGCGGCGGCAGTCCTGGGCGTGTTAAAGTCAGATCCATCCATTCGGCGGTGAGAACCGATTGCGGCACAACTTTCTCGCCTATTCCCATCGCCGTTCCAAAGACGTCACGAACCCCTTTACCGATCTGCCCCGCACCGCCTTCGGGAGCATAGAGCTTTCCGGTCTCGTCGAAAGACTTCGAGCCTTTGGCACTCCCATTGACGACCAGGATCGGACGCCAGCCATGTTGATTCAGCAGGGCCGACTTGATGGCAGCCAGCTCCTTTAAATCCAACAGGACCGTTGACTGGGGTGTATGGGTCGATCGGGTTTTTTTGTCGTCCAGCCGATGATAGAGATGCACATGATTTGCCGGATGCTCCCATGCTTTGGTCACCGATTCAACGGCTGGCTCTTCTTCTAGTTTCCCATTGTTCCAACGCTCGATCACAACCTTGAGGGTGACGGTATGAAACAGTTCCACCGGGATTTTTCCGGCCAGATCGTTGTTCGCGCACTCGAAAAACACCGGTTTGTCCTGACCCAAACGACTTAAAGGTTTTCCATCAGAGTCCGGATCCAGATCGATCCACTTTCCTGCTAACTTGTATTGAATCCACCAATGATCCTTTGCGTCCGCGAGCCGGGCCGTTTCCAGATTTTGGCCGATCTTCGCAAAGTCGATCGCTGGCGTGATGAGCGCCAT
>JBBRMF010000102.1:0-16635 GCA_038230975.1 Tepidisphaerales bacterium | reverse complement strand
GGGGCCTGCGTCGGTATATGGACATGAAGCGATTGAGCGAGTTAGAGAAGGAGCAGGAGGATCAACCCGCGGCCGCGTAAGCCGCGAGCTTCCAGCGGAGGGCCGCTGATCGAATGTGCGCAACTTGACGGACACTACCGCTGGTTCACTCAGCGCGCGATTCAATCCATTAAATCTGAACCGGCGTTGTGGGTTCGCTATTGCCTGCAAAAGGCGGCGTATATGTGGATCGGCAACCCGGCGATCGACTGGCCGTTTGCTTACCGCGAGTACTACACCATCGGGCGGGCCTTCGGCATTCTCACGTGCCGCGTGATCGTTGGACTCGGTGCCCTGTCGCTGCTGGTTTTGGGATGGAGATCGAAGTTGAGGCGTTTCTTGCCCCAACTGATGGTGATGGCTTACGTGACGGCGATCCATGCTGTCACGTTTCCCGAGGCGAGGTACAGCTATCCGCTGCACGTGTGTCTGAGTCTGATGATCGGCGCGGCGATCGTTGAGTTCTGGCCATTACGCAATCGCAGAATTACCGATTAGTTTTTGGACTTGGCTCTGCGATTGAGCACCTCATAGTACAGACGCTCAACTTTGCGGGCGGTGCTTTGAATGGTGAAATGATCGCGAACGCGCTCGCGTCCGCGCCGCCCCATTTCTGCGGCTGCTATGGGATCAGCCAGTAGCCGGCAGATCGCGCCGGCCATCGAGTCGGCGTCGCCCATGGGCACGAGAATTCCAGTCTCCCCGTCCATCACGATCTCCGGCACTCCGCCGCCCCGTGTCGCCACCACGGGTTTGGCGGCGGCCATGCCTTCGATCACGACCTGTCCGAACGGCTCGCCCACGACGGAGGCGTGGACAAGGATGTCGAGTTTCGAGACCAACTGCGGCACGTCATTACGAAATCCGGTGAACTCCACCACTTCGGTCAGATTGGACGACACCACCATATCGCGCACGAACTTCTCGTATTCCGCCTCGTCAAATAGAGCGGCGCCGATGATCTGAAATCGAGTGTTCGGAAATTTTTGCAGCACCTGTGCGGCGGCGCGAAGAAAAATGTGCTGGCCCTTCCACGGACTAATCCGACCGACCAGGCCGATTAACGGGCTCTTGCTCCCGACCTCGGAATGGGAATCGTTTCGTTCAGGGGTACCGTCGTGCACCACGCTGACCCGAGAATCAAAGTCCACGCCGGAGTGGATGGCGGCCGAATGTTCCAGCCTTACTCTCGAAAGCGTTTGAAGCGTCGCTGCGGAGTTCGCAATTACACAATCCGGCAGCCACCTGGCCAAACGGCGAAACACGTCCGCCACGATCGGCGGCAAATAGTCGTCTTCGATCCGATCCCGCACATGCCACAGCAACGGAATTCGCGCCAATTTGGCCGCGAAACCACCAATAATGTCGGCCTTGAGCGAGTTGGTGTGGACCAAGTCGATCTTCTGGTTGCGCATGAATCGGGAAAGTCGCAGGGTAAATCGGATCGTCTTAAATACGACCCCGATTTTGAAAATCGATTTCCCGCCCAGCGTATCCTTGCGGGTATTGACCACCGTTGAATCAAGCGGCAGCAAATGGACTTCGGCCTCGGCTTCAATGAGCAGCGGCTTCAGCGGACCATCGGAGAACAGCACGACTACCGGTGTGAATCGGCTGAGGTCGATGTGTCGTACGAGATTGAGCAGCGCAATTTCGCCTCCGCCGAGCATAGCGGTGTGGTCGACATACAACACGCGAAGAGGCTGGGTAGGAGTCGGGGATTGGGACCGATCGATTCCCAGGTCCGTTGAGGTAGTGACATTGGTAACGTTCGATGTCATGGTGTTGCCCAAAGGCATTAGTCAGTCTATCCGCGACCACCATAAGAGCGAAACGCTCGTGATATCGCATTTCCCCTCTCGCGGTGCCGCTTTTGCCAGGCAGAGTTACACCGAAGTGCCGCAAAACGCGATGGCTGATTCGGAGGCAATGATTATCCGGGTAGGCTTTGCACTCAGATGATGAGATAGTACGCGGGGATCACCACACTGATCAGAACATCGCTCATTGCTGTTTCGTGCGGTTGACCCATGCGTCGTGGATCTCGATAAAGGTTTGCTTCAGGCTCTTGGTGAGCGAGAACTTCGGATAGTGCGACTTGATCTTGCTCAAATCACTGATGTAGCAGATGTGATCGCCCTGCCGGTTCTGATCGACGTATTCGTGGATCATCTTCTTCCCGCTCACTTCCTCGGCAAGCTTAAAGGCTTCCAGAATCGAGCAGCTGTTTTCGCGTCCGCCGCCGAGGTTGTAGACTTGCGCGACGCGCGGGGCTTCGATAAAGGCATGAATGAACCGGGCGACGTCCAGCGAGTGGATGTTATCGCGGACCTGTTTGCCCTTGTAGCCGTACACGCTGTACTTGCGGCCCTCAAGGTTGCACCGGATCAGGAAACTCAGGAATCCGTGCAGTTCAACGCCGGAGTGGTTTGGCCCGGTCAGGCACCCGCCGCGAAGGCAGGCGGTGGGGATATTAAAGTACCGCCCGTACTCCTGCACCATCACATCCGCAGCCACCTTGCTGGCGCCGAAAAGCGAGTGCTTGGACTGGTCGATGCGGAAGGTTTCCTTAATGCCGTTGAAGTCGGCCGAGTCGCCGTACTCCCAGCGGGTTTCCAGTTCCTTCAGATTCAACTCGTTCGGTGCATCGCCGTAAACTTTGTTGGTGCTCATGTGGACGAACACCGCTTCAGGCGCGCCGCGCCGGGTGGCTTCCAGCATATTCATCGTGCCGACGGCGTTGGTGTCGAAATCTTCAAACGGCATCTTTGCCGCAAGATCATGCGACGGCTGGGCGGCGGTGTGGGCGATGGCATCGGGCTTCAACTCGGCAATCAGCTGCAGCACATTCTCGCGGTTGCGGATGTCGAGCTCACGATGCTCAAAGTTCGGCAGACTGGCCTGCAGGCGCTTCTGATTCCACCGCGTATCCCCCTGCGGCCCGAAAAACGCGGCTCGGCCGTTATTGTCGCACCCGTAGACCTTCCACCCGTTGTGGGAGAAATACGTGCAGACTTCAGAACCGATGAGGCCTGACGAACCTGTTACAAGGAGCTTTTTCATCTCAAATCCAACCGAAAGAAGCACACGGCGCGATGGTGTTTCCGTAAATCCGAGTCGACTGTTTATTCCAAAAGCAGCAAACTTCAATATCGTCATTTATTGAAGCGGAAAACATCGAACATGAATAAATTACGTTTAAGTCTCTAAGTTCATCACAAAGCTATCGGATCCATCACCACAATCTACGGCTGAGATGGGGAAATTTTTTTGACGTCCTCAATCCACCCCAAAACCAATTGCATTTCCTTGCTGGGGAAGAAGTCCGCTGCGATCAGCTTTTCATAACAGCGAACCAAGTTGTCGCACACGTGTTCAGGTCCAACTGGCAGATCGGTTTCTTCCAGCACTTTAACCAGCCGCATATTGCCATTGTAACCCGGGATTTCGTCCTCGAAATCACGCATCAGATTATGTTGGTTTCGCTCCTGGATCGCCTCTGCCGCATGAAATACTAAACCTGCGCCTAACGCCCAGAGGCACCGTTGGGCGATAAAACTGCGCCAAATGTCCGTCATGCGGAACGAGCAAAAACTCGGCAGGTACATCAAAGGATAAGCGACCGGCCACCACCAAGTCGACTGGCTATTGAATGGACACCAGGTTCCAGGAGTCAGCAATACGCTGGGATTCCGATCGAAAGTAAAATCACGGTCCAAGACAAGTCGCCAAATGGCGTCAACATCCGGCGAGCCATCTGCCAAACCCTGTTGAATCGGCGCCATCACGGTTTCTAAAACTTCCGATCGATCCACTTCAACCGACTTGGCGTTTGAGATCAGGTGTAGCGGAAATCCTCTGGGCCAAATCAGGGAATCGGCGAACAGTCGATACACATTCACCCACTGACCGCCCTGTACCTTGTGAACACCGCATTCCTGATTGCGAAACGCCCAATGGGTGTTGGGCATGTTATCGTCATCAGTTTCATAAATGCACGTCGCTCCCTGCCGAATTGCCTCCAGATAACCCAGGTTCTTTCTCGCGTAGTGCTTGGTCGGAAGCAAAGACGCTAGCGCGAAAGGCATTTTTAGCTGATCCTCGATCGTAAACAGCTTAGTGCCGGGCAAGTCGTAAGAAAACGGACCCTTTGTATCGCCGATGACCAGTATCTCCCCTTTGCAATCTCTTACCCTGCGCGCCAGTTCGACCATGCAAGGCGTTGGGGCTTGGATCGTAGTGACTACCGTCTTGACGTTAAGCTCTATCATCACAAAGTAACTCCTGCATTTCTAGGTTGACTCGAAGATCTGATCGGGTCCATGGCTAAAAGACATTGACGCTTGATGCGGCGATACGGTTTTGAGCGCGGAAGCATCTCGCTTCTCTGCCTTCATTGATCACTTTTGCGAATACTGTGCGACTACGCTCTGATACACTTCAACCGTACGTCGCACCATGTCAGCTAAACGCGATTTTTGCGCAGCTTCAAAACCTTCCTTGCTTAACTTTTGAGCAAGATCTTTGTCCTTCAATACATTCACGATCTGCTCGGCCAATGACTCGCTATTGCCTTTTTCCACCATGATCCCGGTACCCCAAGTCTCCAACAGTTCCTTGGGGCCGTCGGCATCGGTGGCGATGACGGGAACGCTCATCGCCATCGCTTCCTGGATCGAAACACTGAATCCCTCAGAAAGTGCGGGATGAACCAATATCGATGCCTCTCTCAGCAAGTTGGCGAGATCCTCAGATCCCACGAAGCCTAGCAAATGGACCCGTTCAGTCAGGCCGAGCATGGCGACGAGTTGCTTTAACTCGCTCAAGTAAGCTTCTTGCTCCGCGTTGGTGGCTTTTCCGACGATAGCGAAGACTGCGGCTGGCTCCACTTTTAAAACTCGCTGGGCGGCCTCGATTAGCACCCGATGACCTTTATAAGCTTGCAACCGGGCGACGGTTAAAATCATCGGCCCGCTGGGGAGCGAGTATTTCACCCGAATCTGACGATCCAAGGGCGTGGCTAACAGCCGGTCGATATCCACACATGTCGGATGAATGATCGAATGAGGGTATCGTAGTAATCGAGGAAAGCCACGCTTCACCACGTTCGTCGCAAAGATTATGTGGTCGGGCTTTAGCCGTTGAGTGTATTTATCCACCCAATCGCGAGGATTCGGATGATCATGAAGGTGCCAAATTTCCGGTATCCGCGCACGCCGAGCCGCTGTGTCAGCGTAAAGGTGTGCGGTATGGGTCGAGTGAATGAGATCGACGTCATTTTTGCGGGCAATGTCGGTCAGCCATTGTCGTGCGCGCCGAATCGCCATGATGTTTCGATAGCGATGCTCCTCGAATTCGGCCGCTTGGATTCCCATGGATTTTGCCTGCTCGACAAGCAAACCGGGACGCATGCAAGCGAGAATCGGTGAGATGCCGAAACTCGGCAAATTTTTGGCGATGCTCAAAAAAAGGTTTTCTGCGCCTCCCAAATAGCCGACCGGTACCACCAACAACACTCGCTTCACATTGTTCATGAGCATTCGACCTTATCGCAAACAACTGAGGGCCGCACCTAAGTTCTCGCCGCTATAACTGCATGAGACTCAGCATTTTACGGGATAAGATCGGCCAATCAAACTGCGCCTGATAAAATTCCGCTGCTTTGGCACTCAATTCAATCCGTTTAAGCGGGTGGGCAACAAGTTCGACGACGGCATCGACGAATTCGTTCATAGCATTGGCCGGCACCAAGATTGCCGACACCTGATTCTGCTTGATGAGCATTTCGTCGGTATTGAAGCCAATCGTTCCGACAACAGGCAATCCGTGCTGTAGCGCAGCCATGAATGTGCCGCGACGCGTGGACACGCCATCCAGCAACGGTGATAGATACACATCGATCGCGGGAAACCGGAGCGAAACATCGAGACTGGAAAGCGCGCCGGTCGTCACCATATCCACGCCAGGCAACAGCTTTCGCATCGCTTCGACGTGCGGCCCGAGGTATAGAACACAAACCCGATATCCCTTCTTTTCTACCTCGGCGACGGCATTGCTAACCCAGCGGTACATAAGCGCTTGGTTGACCGTCCCAAACAGCCCTAACACCACAGCGTCCTCCGGGATCGCCAACAGCGAACGGGCTTGCTCGCGAGTCGTCGGATTGAGTTGGATGTTTGAACCAACCGGAAAATGGTGTAAGCGCTTTTCCTTAAACCATGGTGTGAATTTCCTTACCCAGGGATCGATGGAGAATCCGACGACGTGGGCCTGCTTACCGAGCTGCTTCAGCTGCAATCGCTGCCAACTGGTCATCACGAGCGATTTCAGCCCTTTAACCGGGACATATTCTTCGTGAGCCATCAGCATTACGCGCGTTCCGGTTTTCGCGATTGACTTGATCATTCGCGGCAGCGAAAGATTCAGCCCCCATTTCCCGTAACTGAACGAGTTGTATTGCAACATGACCCAGTCGGCCTTGTTGGCCCGCACGTATTGGGCAATGTTCCACACGCTGGATCGGATTGCAGGATCGAAGAGCGGCACGATCTTAATCCCATCCATGGAAGTGTATTGCTCACCCACCTTGGTCAGCACAGTCACCTGCGCTGACTTGGACAGTTCCTTGGCCAGAATCGCGGAATAATCGCCTATTCCATCCAACAGTGGCGGCAATGCGGGCGCGATGATGGTGATGTTCACTCGGGCTCCAAAACTAACGAAACAGCCTGCCGTAGTCGGTGGAATACCTCAGATCGCGATTGGGAACACCGATTTTTTGAAGGAACGTCTGCGGCAATGACAAACGGTTCGACGCTACGAGTAACAACCGCCCCGGCCGCAACAACCGCGCCGATTCCCAGCGTTACACCGGGCACTGTGATCACCGATCCCGTCAATCACGGGGGGCAAAGCGGGCGCGATAATACTGAACTTCAACTTATCCACTCCTGTGCAGCTATATTGCCTTACTAACTCTTAGCAGCACTTCGTTCGGATCAACTGTCGCAAATAGGTTAAAGTATTCGGTGACATCCTGATCATTAAACCGGTGCAGAACGACACCTCGATTTGGTTCCCAATTTGCACTGAACAGTGTGTAGCCACAACCCACGAGCAGTTGCAAAATCTCCGCTGGCCGTGCATTCATTCTCTTAAGGTTTTCGGGATCGACTTCGATGAGGAAATGAGGCTTTGACCGCGCAATTAACTGCATAGATCCACGTAGCGCCAACAATTCTGCCCCTTCTAGATCCAACTTGACTAACGACGGTTGCTCATTTTGCCCTATCGCGGAATCCAAAGTCACCACTTGGACAATATGTTTTCTGCCAGCTGGAATTCCGGCCGGGCTGGCAAACGAACTTAGGCCCGCATGCTGTGCGGGAAACACCGTCATTTCGAGCTCGCCTGCATGATCCGCCAAGGCCTGCTGCCGCGTATCAACCCATTTAAAATTATTTATGCCAACGTTCTTTGATAAAGCATCAAATGTGGCGGGCGCCGGTTCAAAAGAAATCACCCTACCCGACTCGCCAACTTTCTTTGCCGCGGCAAGAGTGAACAATCCGATATTCGCGCCGCCGTCGACGAAGGTATCGCCGGGCCTGAGAAGCCGCGTAACAAGTTCAATATCACGATCGTAATAGCGATAGCGGTACAGCTCCATTCCCAAATTGGTATTCAAATCCGCTATGATGTTTGCGTCGGCCATGTGGTATCGGACAACTGGCTTGGACCATTTGAGAAATTGCTTTCTAATCAGGCTTGCTGCGCAAGCCGCTGCCGTTGTAATCGGTCGTCGCTTCCAATCCGGACGATTTAGGTTCATAACGAATTCCTACCAACGAACTCATCGCAATTCTTAAAAGTGACTTCTACGCCAAATGTTGCCTAATACAATCAGAGTAGAGTTTCATTAACGATTTTATGTGGATCTCGAGCGTGTATTTACTCATTGCAATTGAGCGGCCGTTATTTCCAAGTGTGGAAGCGAGTGTATAGTCGTCCGCGAGCATCTCTATCGCCCGAGCCAATACCAAATCATCGTTGGGTTTTACTACCAGTCCAGTGTGTTGGTCCTGAACAATTTCTGGCATTCCACCGACGCGGCTCATAATCACTGCCCGCGCGTTGGCCATCGCTTCAAATGCAACCGTTCCACCTGGTTCATGCCATACTGAGGGAAACACAACCGCCCGGGCTGCCCGGATCAGTTGATTCACCTGCGCCCCATTGACCCACCCGTGAAAAGTTACGCGGTCTTCAATCCCAAGCGCATTGGCTAGGGCACGGAGTTCGTCACCAAGATCACCGTCGCCGGCAATGTCAACCTGCAACGGCCGAGTCGTCTTACTCAAAGCTCTCAGTAGCCACGCTACGCCTTTTTGCGGGGACAATCGTCCGAGAAATACAAATCGCGGCACACCCTCTTTTGTGGGTGGCACCGGTTCCATTACTGGAGGTGATGGCAAGTACAAGACATGCACAAGATCGGAATCGTATCCATCACGAACCATCTGCGCTTTCATGAACTGGCTGACCGTTGCAATGCACCGGCCCTTGAGCGTGTGCATCTCCAGCCGGGTTCGTCGAAAATCGTCTACAAATCTTTTAGGTCGGACGCTCCCGCATCGGTTCACAACATGGCCCCATGTGCAACCCAAGTATCCAAAAGATCGGTCGCATGGCTTACCCGAACTCTTGAGAAAGCGACTACCACTCGGGCAATACGGCTGAGGTCCGTGCACTGTTCGAACGACCGGAAGCTTGCCTGCATCCAATTCTCGAACCAATGTGTGTACGTGCAGCAAATCCAGCTTCAATTCCTCGGCTTTTCGCAACATCGAAAGCTCATTCGGCGCATATTGCACCTCGAGAGCGGCAGCCGATTCAGCAGATCGGTGCGATTCCAAATCTAGAAAAACTATCTCGTGCCCCAATTCCTTCTGCGCGTCGCTGATGCGACGGATATACGTGGCGACACCACCGTGATCCCAGATACCCGTCATGTAGTGTCCGATTCTCATCTTCAACTCGCAAAAACATACATCTTCAAAAGATCACACTCCAAGCCCATATCAACCTCCGCAAGCCCTTCTGATGACGCTGCAAAACTGATCGCTTAGACGATCGTAACTGAACACTGAACCACCCGCCGATCGATCGAAGGACAGCGTTTCGCCGGCAAGCTTACGCCGCATTAGGTCACGTACGATCGACTCCATCGCTGCGGAGTCGGTTGGCTGAACCAAAAACACGCCCGGCCAGTCTTTCATGAAATTCCTGTTCTCGCCAGTCGGAAGAGCGGCGAGGATGGGGCGATCCGTCGCCAAGTACTCGTAAGTTTTTGCGGATATTCGGCCGCCGGGAAGCGACGGATCTCTGTCGGGGAGAGTCATGAACAGTAAATCGGCGCTTCGGGCCTTTGCGACCGCTTCGCGGTTCGATATCGGACCGAACACTGCAACCACGTCGGCAAGGTTTTCGTTAGCTAACACGCGCTCTATATCTTGCATTGAATATCGATTCCCAAATACTTGAACGTCTATTTTGCCCTGCAAATCCGGTTGAGATTTAATCACGCCCTGGACGGCCCGGCCGATGTAAATGGGCGAAGAGGAGCGCTGGTCCAAGGTTGCTCTGTGGTATCGGCCGAGTTTCGTCCAGAAACGAAATACCGTTCTACCCAATGATCGATCTGTAAGCCGATGATAAAACTGGTACCAGCCGCTCATTCCTCCAATGTAAACGATCCGAAATTTCTGATTGGCTTTGTCATCCGCCAGTGTCGATGTGAAATCTTCCGGATCCGCACCGTACCGAATGAGTTCAAACTTTTCCCAATGGCCCTCCGGCTGTCGGTCACGAACAGCCTCCAAGTTGTGTTTTGATACATAAATCGCCGCGCTGGCAGACTGGACCAGGCGGTCTTCAAAACGTCTCGCCAACTCGTAATGCAATCGTGAGGTAAAAAACGGATGCATGTCGAGACACGTTGGGGAATCGTCAAAATTCAGAACCAGTGGCAAGCCGAATTCATTTTTTAACTTGAATCCCACTTCACCGCAGGAGTACGGCATCATAAACGCGACTATGGCATCGGGTCGGTTCTGTTGAATGGCGGTTCTGCCTGCAGCGATTGCCGGCGTGATCCACGACTGTTTGTCGTCCAATAGCGTCATCCACTCAACGCATTTTTGGAGTCGAATTTTTCGCAAGCCGCGCTTGAGGATACCGGCACCGGGATCTACGGCTTCAAACAGTTGATAGCGACCGTTAATTTGGTTTGGCCGCGAAACCGTAACGACATCAATCTCCCAGTCGGCTGGAAAGCGCGAGAGCAGCTTTCCCGTGCGAATGCCCGTCGGCGTGGTGTCGGGTGGAAACTCGTAACAAATGCAAAGTAATCGCATCAGCCTTTGCTTTCCGTCGCTAACGAATCGTAACGTTTCCGCACCACCGCTGGATTGCCCGCAATCAGTACACGACCGCTTTCATGGGCAAAGCTTTTTGTCACCACGCTACCCGCGCCGATGACAGCCCCGGCAGGAATGTCGCACTTCAGAAGTGTCGAGCGAGCTCCTACGTACACTTCGTCGCCGATGTGAACATTCTGAGGCTCCAAGCGGGCTCGCCCGTCGACTATATTGCGAGAATGACTCCACATTTGCGTTTCACGCCCTCCGATGACAACCCGATTTCCGATCGTCACTCTTCCACTGACATCGATAAAGTGTCGGCTCATGAAATTTACATGGCTGCCGATAGACAACTCGGCTGCAAACTCCTTCGGGTAGTCGCGATATCCGAACATGTGATTAAAGTTGGCGATGTAAGTGTTATTGCCGATCGACAGTTTACGTAAGCCCTTGATGATATTGAAATGACGAATCGTAACATCATCGCCCAAGGCTACTTCAAGCGAGTCGATGTAACTGATCCCAATTTTTGCCCGCGCGCCGATACTCCAGCCCATCACGTATCGATAGAACGCCACCTTAATCGGCCGCGGCAGAAAGACGACCAATAGTAGGACGAGCGATCGCATGGCGTTCCTAATGAGCAAGCTTGGCGTAATATTTAAGTCGATCGACCATCGCACCCGTGTCGCCGGTGGGGATGACAAATCCGTTTCCGCTTTCTATAATCAACTCTCTCATGCCCGTGTCTTCCGTGACAATAACCGGAACCCCACATGCCAGCGCCTCCGCCGGTGCGTAGGCCCAACCGTCTTCCCAACTGGGATGGACGAAGACCGACGCCTTTTGCAGATGTGGCAGCGGGTCACCGGGGGCCACTTTAATCCGGGGATCGGAGGCCATCTTAGCTTTGAGATACGTTTTCATTCCTCGGGTTGCCCAGCCACCCACTAGGATTAACTCGGAATTCTTTTCGTTCAATCGGGTAAACGCATCGATCAAAAGCGGTATCCCCTTCATCACCGTCAGGCTTCCGGTGTAAACCATTCTGAATGTACCGTCGCTCGGCAATGTCCGGCCGGGTTGAAATCGCTCAGAGGTCGCCAACTTCATGCGGATTAGTTTACTTTCCGGAAATCCTGCCTTTAGAAAGGTCTGTCGTGTGTATTCCGAGGCGACGTGTATGAAGTCTGCCAAAGCGTATTCTTTGAGCGTCTTGGCAATCTGCGATTGATTCAGCCAACTGGATTCCAACGGATCTCGAGCGATCGCACGGTCATGAAGCCGTTGGACATTCTCGACGTGGCTGTTTGCAGCCATGAGGTGTAACCTCTTGGCTCCCAAATCGCGTGCGCGCCGGAACGAATGAAGTGCCTGTCCCCCAAAACAGATGATCTCGTCTATCGGCCCGGCCAGAGCTTTTGCCGTCGCGCGATCAAAAAACTCACTCAGGCAATAATTCTTCCATCCCGGGCTGAATCGAACTGGTGTGTACTTGCTGACAATCGAAAAGTACCGCTCCGCTACTCGGTGTCCGGCCGCATCGTCGTCCGATCGGGTCTGCAATGAGTAATACCCCGCCAGTTGGCCTTCACCACGGAATTCTTCAACGACTTGGGTGAAATGCTGTCCCAAACCTCCTGTACCGTATGCGGCAGAGCATGTAACGATTGTCATTTTCATACAACCAGCTTAGGAGCGTCGCGCCGTTACGGCAGTGGTGCGGCCGCGGGTAGTTTTACTGATAGGCGCTTGAAACTTTCCATCGTTTTATCCCGCATCCATTTCGGGCAAGCGAACCAAGTCGCAATGGTGTAGCCAAGCACCGCCGTACAACCAGTCACCAGCACATGGACTGGCAACCATGTTGTTTGGCTAAGCCAAGACATTGTCAGTCCAGCACTGACGCCGACACCCGTTGGAATCAATAACCAACTGAGTGACCGGGAAATTCGATAGCAGGCGCCTGGCCCGAGGCCTCGCATCAGCCAGGGAACCGCGATGATGGAGGAAACCAAGTAGGCAATCGGGACACCGTTGTAAGCATGTCCCCGCCGCATGAGAAAGACCAAAGTGATAGTAAGGATGATATTTAGGGCCGATCGAACTGTGACCACAATGGTTGTTAGATTTAATCGACCAATGCTGGTTAGCGTGGTACCGATCACCATGCTGCACATGTCTAAGGCAAGTACCGCCGAATAGAGCGTCAGTGCCGTGCTGGCTGGCGCCCACTTTTGCTTGTACACGAGCTCAATTAATGCTGGCGTCGTGCAGACGATGCCGGTAAACCAGAGCGTTGCCGCCATCAACAAACCGGATAGATAGCGGATGACGATGCGCTCGACCTCGATGAGGTCATCCTGGATGCGTGAAAAATGGGGGAAGGCTACGCGCATCACGCTATCGGTAATCATCAACGGCTTGCGGCCATTGCTCGACGCCCAGGTAACGAAACCCACCGCGTCCGGTCCAAGCTGTCGACCCACGATGAGTGGCGTTGCCCAGCTTCCGAGAGAGTTAATGATGATTTGCAACTGAAACGGAACACCGAAGCGGAGTAACTCGGATGCGATCTTCGAATCATATTTCAATCGAATCTTCCATGGAGAGGCCAGATAAATCAGCGTGGTACCCAGCACGCCTTGCACCAGGCTTGCTATGATGTAGCTCCAGGTGTGCGCTCCCAACAACGCCAGACCGACGGCCAAGCTTTGGTAGACCAGCATCTCAAGCACCTCAATCTTCGCCAGCTGATCGTATTTCATGTGGCGCTCGAGCTGTAGCGCGCTCATCGATCGCCACGATGTGAGGTAAAGGTTGAATGAGAGAGCGCGTACCAGCCAAACGACCTGTGGAATATCAGGATACAGGTATCGTCCGATAGCCGGCCCGCCGCAAAACAGGATGATCACCAAGATCGACGTAAGTACCTGCTGCAGCGTAAATCCCACTTGAATTTCAAGGTCTGTCAACTCCTTTTTTCGCTGGATGAAGGACGGGGCCAATCCAAAGTCGCCAATTAAGGCGAACATATTGACCATAAAAAGCGAAATGATGTAGAGCCCGAAATCCGCAGGATCGAGCGTTCGGGCAAGAATAATCCCACCGCCAAACGTGATGAGTTGGACGAACAACTGTCGACCCAGCAACAGCTTAATGCCGTGCTTAGCCTTGGCGTGGTATTCGTTCATGCATTACGTCAACAAAAGAGTGGAAGTAGCGTTACGCGGCCAGTCGTGCAGCGGGCTGCTGTTCGATCAATCGTTTGGCGAGCGTCATCGCGCGGGCGATGGCGTGATCCATATCGTAGTATTTGTATTCCCCGAGACGCCCGCAGATCATCACATTGTCGATATCCATGGCCGCTTCTCGATAGCGTTGGTAGAGCGCCTTGTTGCCTGCGTCCGGAAAGGGATATTCAAGTCCGTCATCGCCGGTCGGAGTCACCGGAGTTTCGCGCGTAACTACCGTACCGACGATTCGCCGGACGCTCTCGACGGGCATCATCTGCTTCCATTCCAAGGTTCGAATATGCGGGCCGCCCGAATGCTCTGGTTCATTCACTTGGGCAGCGGCCTGGTATTGGTCGACATCGGGAAAAAACTGTGTCGTACGCATTTGGCCGCGGTAACCGAGCCGACCGAGTGAGTAATTGAGAAAAGCGTCAATCGGCCCGGTGAAAACTGTCATGCGTCGGGGCTTGAAACAGGTCCGGTCCGCGAGGTAGTCAAAATTCAATAACACGGGAATGCCGGAGAGCATGTTCGACATCAACTGCGCGTATCCTTCAGCCGGAATGCCTTGGTAAGGATGGTGCGGCATGAGGCGCGGATCGTTATCCATTCGGACATCAAACCGCTTGCACAGTTCTGGCGACAATTTCGTTGCCGGTACGCCCCACTGCTTTTCATTGTATTCCTTGACGAACGTCTCGTAGATCGTTCGCGGCATCAAAGAAAGCGCCGCCTCTTCAAAATTGGATGGGGTTCCTGTGAATTCAGGCTTCCAGCCCGGTCCGACCTTGGCCTGAATGTACTCCGCACCCAGCGGCCAATTCACTAGCGCTCCGCGCACATTTGATTTGACGCACGCATGGTACGGATCGAATTTGGCGAAGCGATTGACGAATTCCCAGATTTCAGCACTTTTGGTTCGAAAGTAGTGTGGGCCGTAGGTGTGTATCCGGATCCCGGATTCATGGACCTGATCGAACACATTACCGCCGACATGAGATCGGCGTTCAACGACCAAGACGGAATGGCCGGCTTCTGTAATCTTTCTGGCTATGGTCGCGCCAGTAAGCCCCGAGCCAACAATCAGATAGTCAAATGGCATTGGCTCCTAAACTCCGCCAAATGATTATCGGACCAAACAGTGTTAGGAGTTGAATTTAGCGCCCGTCACGCTCTTTCCGGCAAGCGCGTTAATGTAAACCTTCTTGATCTTTTCTGCGACCACCTTTCGATCATACCTTGATACCGCATAAGCACGGCACTGGTTTTCGTCAGGCAAAACCACTTGGTGCAGTAACACCGAACGCATCGCGTCGGCGATGTCCGCCGCCTCGGTCGACTTCATCACCAAAGCCGGGGATAGCTCCTCAACCACCTCAGGCAGTCCACCGACGGGAGTAACCAATACCGGCGTACCGGCTGCCAGCGATTCGGCGGCGATTAGGCCGAAACCCTCCAATGCCGTCGTAGGAACTACAGAGCAATCTGCGGCGCGATAGATGGTGGGTAGATCACTATCCGACACATAACCCAACAGTTTGATCGAATCCTGCTGACCGATATCTCGAATGCGCTGCTGCAATTCCTCAGCTAGAGGCCCCTTTCCAGCAATCATCAACATCGCATCGGGAGCGCTAATTCGCAGCTCCTTCACCGCAGCAATCAGATTCTCTAAACCCATTCGGCGCACGAGCCGACGTACTGCAACAAATATCGGCCGATCCATCGGCCAACCCAGCCTTTCACGCGCTTCCTGGCGAGTTAAAGCCATAGTAAACCGCTGGATGTCGACCTGTCCTGGAACAATTTCAATTCTCGATTCATCAATGCCGTATTGCTGAATCAGCACATCCCGAAACGCGCGAGATAGCACGATGAAACGATCGGCCCGCGAATAGACTCGCTTTTCAAGAAGGTACTTGAGTTTGACCGCAAGAGACGATGCCCCCTCGCTCCGACTTTCCTCAGCCCAAGGCCCATGAAAATGAACCACTAGCGGCTTCGAAGAAAGTCCGCCTATAAGACCTGCGGTGTACAGTGCGAAATGACTTGCAACAAGATCGATATCGTTCTTAGCCAATGCGCGTTGGACACTACGACGAATCGAAATGCATCGACGCACCAATCCGCCACTCAATGGAGCCGCTATTTCAAGGAGGTCTTTAAATTCACCTTCCGCCGGGCGATCGCCGGTAATAACCCCCCGACACTTGACGCCAACCAAGGGCAGGCTATGAAACAAATCATAATAGACGCGGTTTAGCCCACCCGGTTGCTCCGGAAACCAGCCCATGCCGAGTTGAAGAACTTGCACAATCATCCGATCTGAAATTGGCTGAATGGAATGGAGGACAGGGACTAAACTGCGGTACCGGCCTGACGATCAGCCACAATTTTCTCGAACAACTGCAGATACGATTCTGCCATCTTAGTCCAACTGAAATTCTCGGCCTTTACGCGGGCAGCGTGTGAAGCCCGAGCCCTGTAGGATGGGTCCGAGATGATCATTACAAGTGCTGCCTTGAGTCCGTCGACATCGTTGGGATCTTGAATCACCACGCCCATCTCGTCGTTCATCACTTCACTTGCTCCCGTGGTAGCAGCCGTGATGATGGGAAGTCCACTTGCCATGGCCTCCAGGATGACTAGGCCAAACGGGTCATAGCGAGAAGGGAAAACGAGCAAATCAACCGCGCGCATGAGTTGCGGGATGTCTCGACGGAGATCGAGGAAATGCACACGGCTGGCGATCCCCAACCCTTCGGCCATCGCCGGGAACGGAGAACGCGCCACAGCGCCGGCCACCGCCAAATGCAATTCCGGCACGCCGACCATTGCCTTGAGAGTGGTTTCCAGATTCTTTCGACCGGTCCTGATATCTCCCACGAAAAGCGCGAGCGGCCGGTTTAAAGGTAGTCCCAGCGCGGCCCGGTCCTCAT
>JBBRMF010000101.1:0-16756 GCA_038230975.1 Tepidisphaerales bacterium | reverse complement strand
TACCAAACCATGTTCGGCACCTTGGCTTTCTCCACAGCCTCGCACATTTCCTCGCCTTCTTCGGCGTTCATCGCCAGGGGTTTTTCGCACAAAATCATCTTGCCGGCCTTGGCGGCGGCAAGGCAAATTTCCTTGTGCATGTTGTTCGGCGTACAGACATCCACGCAGTCAATGTCCTTACGCTCGAGCAACTTTTTCCAGTCGGTCTCGATCGATTCATAGCCCCAGTTGTCGGCGAACTCTTTCACTTTGGCCGCATCGCGCCCGCAGGCGGCTTTTAGAACCGGGCGATAATCCAGCTTGAAAAAATCATTAACGCGCTTGTAGCCGTTGGTGTGCGCGCGGCCCATGAAACCGTAACCGATCATGCCGATGTTGAGATTCTTCATTGCGATTGCCTCGTTTGTTCGGCTCAGGAAGTGAACCGATCTCCTTGATTGAAATGGGCCGCGATGCGCGCCCGACTATAGGTGGAGTAATCTACCCGAAAATAGCGTCGCTACCATCGCCTCACCCACTCAAGCCGGAAGCGGAAGGCGTAGCCGACGCACCGGGTTCTTCTCGCGGCAGCCTTGCATCGTCTGCAATCAGAAAATTCTCTACAATGGTTCGGCCTACGTTTCGCGTAGAAGTGCCTCCAATTCTGACTGCAGTGAAGTTTTCATGTACCGGATGTCCGCTTGAAGCTTAGCGTCCGGGCGGCCCTCTGGTTCAGCTACGATCCCACTTTGTAGAACAAAATACGCGGTCATACCGTCGCCGTACCAGAGCGGTCTGCTTGGAAGCAGGAATAGTTCGCCTTGCGTAAAGGAAGCCAAACTGGTTTAATCCGATCGCTGTGAAATGAACGTGTCCGATGGAGCCGATGGTTCTTTCCAGGTCAATCCTTCTTTCGGAAAAGAGCTTCACCATGGCGGTGAAATTCTGGCCGAGCCTCAGCATTTCAAATTTCGCAACGATGGCGTCCCACCTCGTAGTCGGGCGGCTTTAAGAGGTGTACACTCATGCCCATTAACATCACTTGCCCACATTGCGCGCGAATGCTCATCGTTCCTGACGGGGCCGGTGGCGATTTTGCGGTATGTAACGCTTGCGAAGGGCGGGTGGAAATCCCCTGGACCCACGGCGAAGTAGAACCGATTTCGGGGCTGCCCACCGACATGTTCGATGCCGAGCCGTATGCAAATCCGTTTGTCACTCCGCCCGTATCTCCCGTTCCGGAAACGAAAAGACTTTGGATTATTGACCGGAGCGTATGCGCATGGGTCGCCGGCGGTGCCAGCCTGGTTGTCCTGTTGATCGCGTTGGTCTGGCTGGGATGGCCGCAACCGATTCCGGTTCAGGCATGGGAAGAGAAAAACCAAAACCTGGTATTGGCCTATGTGGACGACTTTGAGGCATCCGCCGCAGCAGGTGAGTTTGCCGATGCGCTGGAGAAGTATTCAGCCCTGCAAAAAATGATCAATGACCATTCGATCACGCTGCCATCGCTGCGCGCCGCTCTGGATCGGGCGGCGAGCGAGAAGCGGAAAGTGATTTTCGCGAGCGAGAGGCAGGCCGCCACCCGACGGGCGATCGCGAGCATCCTGACCGAAGAGGCCATGCGCGAAAAGCGAAACTTCGAACCCTTGGAACCAAAGTCAACTCGAGATTCGGCGCTGCGTTCGACCAGCAACCCATCGAGCCTTCCGACGATCGAAACGCCGATTCAGCTTCCATCATTCCTCCGTGTGACGCGGGGGGAAATTCCCAACGATCCAATCAGCGACGAGCGGATCGGCGCAGCCATCACGAAAGGAGCCGGCTGGTTGCTTGATTCGTTTGATCCGCGAACGCACTACTTGAAAGATGAGATCGCTTCCTCGACTGACGAAGGCACCCGAGGAGGGGCGGATGCTCTGTGCGTTTACGCGCTGCTTCAGTGCGGTCTATCGATTAAGGATGACCGGTTGGATATTCATCAGGATGTGATGAAAGATTTGTTGCGCGCGCTGGCGACCATCCCCATGGAAAAGCATATCCAGGTATACGGTCGCGGATTGCGGGCGAGCGCCCTGGCATTGCTGGACCGCAAGGATGATCGCAAATACCTGGCCGCCGACACGGAATGGTTGATGAAACATGCGGTGAACGGCGCTTACAACTACGGCGACGTGGCCGCCCCGGGCGTTGACGATTGGGATAATTCCAATTCGCAATATGGATTGCTGGGCGTTTGGGCCGCGGCGGAAACAGGTCTCGATATCCCGACCCCCTATTGGCAGGCCGTTAAAAAACATTGGATCGATTGCCAGGGAGCAGACGGAGGGTGGAACTATAAAACCCTGGGCGATACGACATTATCCATGACGCTGGCTGGCGTGGCATCCCTGTTAGTTTGCCATGACTACCTGGAACCCGTTCAAGGCTCGGGACCGGATCTTGGACGAGCGCCCTATCCTCCTGCGCTGATGCGCGGCCTGGAATGGCTCGAAGCGGGAAATCATATTTTGAACGCCGGGTCGTACTGGGGTTACACGCTCTACGGCGTCGAGCGCGTCGGACTGGCCAGTGGCTATAAATATTTCGGCACGCATGACTGGTATCGCGAACGGACCCTGGAGGTGCTCAAAGTACAGCAACCCAATGGTTCCTGGCAAGGCGATGCGATCGAAACAGCGTATGCGCTGCTGTTTTTGGCGCGCGGTCGGCATCCGATCATCATGAACAAATTGCGATTTGACGGCGCATGGTCCAATCGCCCGCGCGATGCCGCGAATCTGGCACACTTTGCGAGCCGTGAATTGGAGCGGCCCATCAGCTTTCAAATCGTGAACATCGAACATGATTTCAACGACTGGAGTGACGCACCGATTCTCTATCTGGCCAGTCATGTTGCACCGGAACTGACCGACGATCAGGTCGACAATATTCGGCGTTACGTTGATTCCGGTGGCCTATTGTTCACGCAAGCCGATGGCGGTTCTCCTGCCTTCAATCAATACGCTCAGGATCTGGCAAAACGCTTGTTCCCAAAGCTCCCGCTCGTGCCGATGTCGGATGATCATCCCATCTATTCGGTCCTCTATAAAATCAAGCCCTCGCCGTTGATGACGGTGAACAACGGGGTTCGAACGCTGATGGTGCATTCGCCGCGTGATCTGGCGATCGCATGGCACCATCGTCTGGGTCGCTCAAGTCCACCTGCGATGCAACTTGGGGTGAATTTGTTTTTGTATGCGACTGGAAAGTCTGAATTGCGCAATCGCACGTCGTCAACCTATGTGCCGGATCCACCCGTGGCGACCGGTGGAACCCTTCGCGTGGCCCGAATGCGATACGATGGCCTTTGGGATCCCGAACCCAATGCCTGGCCACGTTTTGCCCGCATCTTTCAGCAGGCAACCAGTTGCAAGATTCAGTTGATGCCATCCGAGATCGAATCACTTGATACGCTCGGCGCGCCGATCGCACATCTTACCGGATGCGCTGCGTACAAATGGACATCGGGCCAGGAAGAAGCAATGCGCAAATACGTCAACAGCGGTGGAGTCCTGCTGATTGACTCGATGGGTAATCCCGAGTTCGCCAACAGCGCCCGGCAAACTCTCTTGCGCCTCTTTCCGGAGACTCCCCTTGAAAAACTGCGCTCGACTCACCCCTTGTTCCACCCGGTAACCGAAGGTATGGAAAAACTGCCGAGCAAACCACACCTGCGGCCGTTCGCTCTTGGTCAACTGGAAAGAGTCGCGGGCGGGCTGGAAGGACTGTCGCACGGAAAAGGCCGGGTTATTCTGGCACCGATTGATCTGACAAGCGGGTTGCTCGGAACCAGCACCTGGGGCATCGTCGGATATACGGCGCAGTATTCCGAATTGGTGATGAAAAATGTATTGCTATGGACCGCCGCCGGAGCGCCATGGGGGGAATCGCAAGGCAATTAGGGTCAACGAGTCGTGCGTTGAAACGCCGAAATATCACTCTCCGCCAATATTTCTATTCGAAGGCCAGCGGACGTGTAGAGCGAATGCAACCATTTATTTCCTCAACTTCCCGAAGAATTCGTGGATGAAGTTCAGGTACCAGCTCCTGCAGGTTGTCCAGATCGCGCACGCCATGCAGCACGACCCGCGCCGTTTGATGTTGAACGATGATGCGATTCATCGGAGGCATCAACTCAAATATGTAGCAGCGCGCCACGTTCACATCCGGAAGCGGATACCCTTGGTCTTTCCAAGTCTGTTCAAATAGTTGCGCGAAAGTGACGTTTCCCGCATGCGCTTTCCCGGAGCCATCCGGCATGCCGGAGGATGCAATGTGCCATTCGTCCCGATAGCGGTAGAGCGTCATCAGCGACCCATCGAGCTTTTCGTAGACCTTGGCCGTCGACCAATCCAGCGCATCGGCGAGTGGCTCGCCGTAGTTGAAAAACTTGTCATAGGGTCGGCAAACGACTCGCCAATGGTCGGCTTCATCCACGATGAGCCCACGGCATTCCCGGACGATTTGCTCGTCCATCGGGCTTTCAATCTGGTTGTACTTCAGTTGGATCAGGTTCGGATACTTTGCGTGTGGTTTGGCAGCGATCGCGTATTTCGTGCAGAGCGCTTCGAGGCCGGAGGATTGGAGGTAGGCTATCGTGTGCATTGGTTGGAGAGAGTGTGCGATGAAGAGCCTAGTCGGTGTAAGTTCGCGAGTGGCAACCCTAAAGTCTGCCTTTTTGAAGCTCGTCTACCAAAACCGCATCGATATCGCGAGCCCCATGAACGATGTGTAAAACTTCGATACCTTTTGCCAGAGGCTTGTAGAAACTGAGGTACTTCGGGAACCCTTTGACGGACCACACGCGCATCCCTTCGAGCCGCGAATCTTCTGTGGCGTAGGTGTGGCCCATACCCGGCATTTCTTCGAGTTGCTTGAACGTAGCCTCCGTGGCATCCATGAAGCGCTCGGCAGATGCCGGACTGTCTTGACCAATAAACTCGGCAATATCGATGATCGCGTAGATTGCACGAGGCCGGCGTCTAATCACTTGCGCGCCTTCGGTTTCACAGACAATCTCTGGCGAACCGTACTGCGAATATGTTGCCAATCTTTGGCGGTCATTTCTGCGGACTCGCCGCTTTCCAATGCTTCAACGAGCTTCTGATCAAGTTGTGCCCGGGCCTTGCGCTTTTGATCCTCACGCACCAACGCGCGGAAGTATTCGCTGGCGGTTCCATATCCGTCGGCTGCAATGCGTTCTTCAACCCATTGGCGGAGAGTATCGGGCAGAGAGATGTTCATACTTGTTTGGGCGGGCATGTGCATATTGTACTGCTAATGGCAGGGAATGGCAAAATCTGTCATTTTGCCATCGGTCTATTATCGCCAATTAATCCTTGGGGCGAGAGCGATGGTAGGCGGCACGAAGAAAGTACGCGGTAGGAACGTCTCACGAATCAAATATTTCTCGGTGCTCTGAAAAATAGGAACTCACTGTACGTTCTGGCGTTTCGGCTTACTCACCTTTCCACCAACCTCGCCGCTTGAGTTCCGCAGTGACATCGGCAACCGTAGAGTATTGGTCTGCTCCGTTGTAGTTTACAACCTCGATCATCGCCGCCAGCAGCCCTTTGTGGGGATCGCCAAATGACATAACGGTCTCCTATTGCTTCCACCTTTTTGAGGCAATTAATTTCTGGGGAGTGCATCAAAATAATTAATTTGGTGTTCCAGGTGGCTACGGAATCTATTCACTCCACCCATGCTGCTCGCGAACCTTCACCATTGCCCCGAGAATATCATTCCAGGTTTGTTGCTTCATCATCTGATCGTTCGGGAACATGCAGCCGTCCCAGCAGATGTGTTTGAATTTTTTCGTGACGTTGCCGTAACTGTCGCGCATCCAGAAGCCGGCGACGTGGGGGATGTCGAGTTTGCCGGTGGGGTCGTTAGCCATGCAATGACGGCCGGTTTTGTCGTGCGTGCCGGAGCCGTGGACCGTGCCGTTGTTCTGGGCGACGTGAAAATCGATGGTCCACGGGCGGAGGGTGTCGGTGAGTTTTTTCAGAGCTTCATCGAGCTTGGATTTATCTTTCCAGTCGTAGCCTTCGGGGAGCAGGGCATCTTCCGGAGCGTTGTAGCCCATCGTGTAAAGCAGCGTGTGAGCCATGTCGGCCTGGAAGCCCAAGTTCGGGCGGTTGGTCAGCTCAAGCAACTGTGCCATACGCCGCCAGGAGTGCATGCCGCCCCAGCAGATTTCACCTTCAGCCGCGAGTGATTCACCGAAGCCGGCCGCCACATCCGCCGCTTCGCGGAAGGTCTGTGCGATCTTCTTTTGATTACCCTCCGGATCGGCATACCAGGCATCCACACCGCTGGCGGAGTCGATGCGAACCACGCCGTATGGCCGCGCGCCCAGGTCGCGGAACACCTTGGCGATACGGCAACCTTTTCGCACTTGCCCGACGAACGCTTTGCGCTCCGCTTCATCACCCATCGCCGCGCCACCGCCGGTGGGCGGCCAGATCGGGGCCACCACTGAACCGACCGTCAGACCCTTGGATTGAATCTTCTCCGCGATCTTTTTGAGATCATCCTCGCTGCTATCGATATCGATGTGCGGCGAGAAGAGGAAAATATCCACGCCATCAAATTTCACGCCGTTGACGCTGGCCTTGGCGGTCAGATCCAGCATCGTATCCAGCTCAATGCACGGTTCGGCACCGGGGCTGCCCTTGCCGACAAGACCGGGCCACATGGCGTTGTGAAGCTTGGGGAAGTTATTGTTTGTGCTCATGGCGATGGGTCCTCTCGGCTTTGGCAATTTTCGAACGAATTCCTGAAGCCCACGGCCACAGGTTTTTACGCAGTGAAAATGTCGCTTGAATTTGCACGAAACGCAAGTGCTTCCAAAACGGCGGAGGTAATTCATCACATTACCAAGGTTTTTAATGACGAGGAGTGCGCACTGAAATTGCCGGTAAAGGATTGGCGACTAAAAAAGGTTGCTGAGCGAAATTGCTTTGATTCGGATTGATTTTGATGTAAAGGAAGTTGAATGAATTCGGAATCTGTCAATCATGCAAGAGCGTTTGCAATCGCTGCCCACGGCGAACAAACATACGGTGATCGACCTTGGCGTGAACGTAAATTCGCGACGAATTCCAAATTTGCGTGCGTTTCGGGTATCGACGAAGTGGCGCTGATCGTAAAAGCTGCAGATCGACCTGCCAACCTGCGGGTGTCAATGCGTGGTGAATCGGGTTCCAAACTGGTGATGTATCGCCTGGAGCATCCTGCGTTTCGAGACGCGTCTTCCGTCGCGGGCTATGCGATCCGTTTGGGCTCGAAATAGACAAGATCGTAGAACTTTCATACTGATTTGTGTGTATGGCGATGAAAAATTTTTTTGACGGACAGAACGTGCGGCGCGGGGGCTTGTCGCGAAAGCGATGGTGGGTGATCGTTTTCGTTGTGACCGCCGTGATAGGCGCGATCGCGTTCGAATCCAGCCGAGAGCTGATCGCGTCGCATGCGGCTTTTAACACTGCCGCGCTCAAAAAGTTTGTGGGTCATCATTTCATCACGCCATGGTTTCCGGCTTTTATCGCACTCGTCCTGCTGCTCGAAATTGTAAAACCAGCCAGCACGCGCGGTGGGATTCTATCCAGGGGATTTGTCTACGACGCTTCGATTGGTTTCATTATCGTCACGTTTCAATTCATCGTCGTGAACTTTGCAATGCGTGTTCTCTTTTCTGTGTATGCGATCTGCCATTTGCCGGTAGTTGGCCGCGCAATTCCTCATTGGAACAATTGGGTTCTGGCCGCGATCGGGTTGGTGTCGGGCGATTTTTTGAGCTGGGCGAGCCATCTCGTGCGACATAAAGTTCCGCAACTGTGGCGATTTCACGCGATGCATCATTCGCAGCAGGATCTGAATATTTTTACCGAGTTCCGCTCGCATCCGTTTGATTCGATGGCTTCGTCGGTGATGCAGTCGCTGCCGCTATATGTGCTGCAGGTGCCGTTTTCGATCTCGATTCCCTGCCTGGTGGTGTACAAATATTATTTGATGTTTGTTCATGCGAATGTGAATATCGATCTGGGATGGCTCGGTCGAATCCTGGTCTCGCCGAAGTTTCATCGCATTCATCATGCGTCCGCTGCCGAACTTTACGATCATAATTACGGGTCAGTCCTTTCGATCTGGGATGGGATTTTTGGAACATTCAAACTGGTAAAGGAAGGGCAAATCAACACGGGTGCGGAAGGCTTTCCGACGGAACATGATTCGAAAACATCCAATGCTGGCGCGCTCTATGTGCGGCAACTCATCGCTCCGTTTGAGAGGGGCATTCAAGGACCGGATGTTTGATTTGTGTAAATTGTGCGTGGGTTTGGGAATGGTGCGTCGCAAGCGGGTGAAGAGGGCGAGCTTCGAGTAGGATTGAGGGGCATGAGCCGAAGTAAAGCTGCGTTGTTGATGGTCTTCACGATATTCGCATGGTGCGTGCCGGCGGAGTCCACGAACGCATTCTTCGCGATGGACACGATCGCGCGCGGCAAACCGGAATTGGTCGTGCCGATTCTGAAGGAGCTTGGCTATGACGGGCTCGGTGGCCAATGCGGTGATGGTGCGATGGCCGCCGCGCTCAAGTCGGCGGGGCTGCGGTTTTTTAATGGGTATCTCACGCTGCGAATCACTGCCGGGCAGCCCGCCTTGACTGATAAGCTGCGTGTCGAGATCGACGCGATGAAAGGGTACGACGCCGCGCTTTGGTTGGCGATCGCGGAGGTCCGGCAGGACGATAAACCCGTCGCCAAATCCTCACCTGAAGGTGATCCTGCGGTACTCGTCGCCTTGCGTGAACTGGCCGATTACGCCCAATCTCGCGGCATCAAAATCGTTCTCTATCCACACGCCGGCTCCTGGCTGGAGCGCGTGGATGATGCCGTGCGATTAGCCGACAAGCTCAATCGAGCGGAGGTTGGCGTGACATTCAATTTGTGTCATTGGCTTAAAGTGGAAGGCGTTGATCGTGATCCCGCCCCAGTTCTGAAAGCCGCCCTGCCGAGGCTTATGTTCGTGACGATTTGCGGTGCCGACACCGGCGACACACGGAAGATGAATTGGGATCGCCTCATTCAACCGCTCGATCAGGGGACGTACGATGTAAAGGGTTTCATGAAGCCGCTGCGCGATACGGGGTATCGTGGCCCCGTGGGGTTTCAGGGATATGGGATCAAGGATGAGCCGCGCGAGGTGTTGAGGCGAACGATGGATGCGTGGAAGAAGTTTTCGAAATAGCAGCGCGCGAGCGATTGAAAGTTGCCAACTCAGAAGGAGGTGTCAAAGTTGATGTCCGGAATCGAACCCTCCGTCGGCTGCTCGGTGCGGGGATAGGCACTAATCTTTTTTCGCCGTGCAAAGATCGCGGCGGCGACCACCGAGGCCTTTGGCAAATCCGCCGCCCGAACGTGAAGCGAGGTTTCTCCGGCCACCCGTTTCCCATCGTTTGCCCGAAAGACTTCAATCTTCATTTTCTTCAACGCCGAAAGAATCGCCTGCACGGCGGCGTGGTCGTTTGTTTGACTCAGCAACGCATCAAACTCAATGGGCACGGCTGCCGTCGGTTTCAGTTTCTCTTCAGCAGGCGGGTGCGGTGAGTCTTTTGGATTCCAGTAGTTTAAGGGTTCGGCCATTGCTGGACTCCTGTTGTGGGAATCTTACTTGTTTATGATGTTGGCAGGGCGACTGAGGCGATCAATCTGATCGCATTTTCCAATTCATCATCCAAGCAACTGCCGAACGAGGATCAGCACCGGCTTACCTGTGAGTGTTGGGAATTGGAGCGTTCCATCCAAATCGACCGCCACCGTGTGGGCGTATCGACCTTCTTCGGCGATGGGTCCGGTGCGAACCTCGACGATTCGACGGGCCAGGTTGAAAATAAAATAAGGGGACAAGTTTCGGCTTGCGTAAAGTTCGAGCTTCGAGCCTCGGTCGCGTTGTAGAGATGCATCGGAGACTTCCATGATGCAGAGTACATCGTCCGCCGTCGGATGCCGCGAGGTGTAATCGGCATCGGTGCCGCGCACGATCAGGCCGTCCGATTCGGGTTTGTCGTGGGGTGGCAGTACAAGCGGAAGCTGAACACGAATATGACAACCCTGCGGCTTGAATGCGATATTCAGGTCGGCCAGGCGAGTGGTTACGGTTGAATGCCATGTGCCGACGGTCATTGGAGGTTCCCCAATAGCAGCGCGAATTTTCAGGACGATTTGACCATCCAGTAGCTCGAACGGCGATCCTTCTTCGATTAATCCTGCCGGAATCATCCCGTCATACGCTTCGATCGTGTGACGATGAATCCACTCGGGATGCTCTGCCAGTTCATGAATAAGCCTCGTGGGCATGATTGCTCCAATGTCGGCAGCGGATTAAATCCCAGGGTGTTTTTGCGACAAGTACTTTCGAAGCGACTGTTACAAAATATTATAGTTCTTGGATGTCGGGACGCAAACGGCCGAATGGTTGCAATTCGATCGCAGGCAACGTTCCATCCGCGAATGGGAGTCTGGGGGATACATGATGGGTTAAGCCTCAACGCACGCGATGTCGCCGTGCACCCATCCCAAGCGGCAGCGCCGCCAGCAGTAGCAGGGCGAGAGTTGACGGCTCTGGAACGATCTGGAATTTTGCAGCCAGAAAGTCAAATTGCACACCCGGCTTTAGTGCGGCGACGTAGAGACTTTGCTCATCCGGCGAAAGTGTCGCGGCGAACGCAAGGGCATCCAGTGGTTCTTTGACAATTCCGCCCAACCCGAAATCAGTGTTTAGAGCGCCATCGCGTTGATACGCGGTGATAGTGCTGGCACCGTTACCCAGTAGAAACATCTGATCGCTGGAATTCTTCACCAGTGCAACAGCCTGGTTGGACAGGCCTGGAGAGAGGATGGTTTTTCCGAAGGTACCAAAGGTCGGATCGATCGTCCCATCGGTCTGGTATCGCACCATCGCATAGATTTCGATTATCGGGCCAGATGCATTCGGGTAGATCTGTTTGTGCCCTCCAATGACGATCTTGCCGCTATTCTGAATGACGACTCCGATGGCTTGGTCTGCATTGCCACCCAGATCCGTTATCGCGATTCCGCTATGGTTACCAAAAGAGGTGTCGAGCGCTCCTTTGTCAGTATACCGGGCGACTACGATATCCGACTGACTCTGTCCTGCGGCAATGATCTTGCCGTCTGGCTGGAGGACCATCGCATTAATGGAATCATTAAAGCCGTGACTAAGCACGACCTTACCACCCGTGCCAAAAGTCTAGTCAGGTGTTCCGTTGGCAAGTTAGCGCATCAGAGCGTAATCGTGATCAGCACCTGTCAACGAGGCATTGCCCCCCAGGATGACCTTCCCATCCTGCTGCGCGAGAACTACAAAGACGTTGTCGTTACCCCCATTGATGTCGGTCTGGACCGTACCGTTGCCGCCAAAGCTGGTATCCAGTTGGCCAGGCGTGCCAAAGCAAACGGGCGCAAGACCCGCCAACCCCATCACCCAAACGTAATAATATTTTAGCACTGTTCCCGCTCCGGAGACCAATCCTTACAGGTGTGGCTGCTTCCGCAAGGAAATTCCTAAAAAGGGAACTGGGACAGTCGCGTGTCGCGGTGTACCAAATTTCAAACGCGGGGTACTTTGATTAAATCAACGGACGAATTAACAAATCGCCGGTCGTCGATCAGGCTACAAATGCTTCTTCACAAACTCCCACGCCGACTCATCGTGAAATTCGTGCTTGCCTTCGAAGATGAGGTGTTGGAAATGATCAGGGAGGTTTAGTTTTTCGTAGTAGGCTGCGGAGCGTGGGGCAAGTTGTTTGCCGGGGTCGCGGTGGTCGGTGTCGTCTTTGCTGCCGGCCTGGATTTGCAGGGCGCGGGGGCAGATCAGTGCGGCGAGGTCGGAGTCGCGGAAGAGGGTGAAGCGATCGTTGAATTGAAAATCGGTGGGGATGGATAGTTCATCCCGTTCGTAGCGGCCTTCCTGCACGCCGTAGTAGCAACTGCAGACGGCAACCTTGATGCGTTTATCGATGGCCGGGGTGACGAGGGCGTAGTAGCCGCCGTAGGAAAGGCCGACCATGCCGACGTGGTTCGAGTCTACTTCCGGGCGTTTGAGGATGATGTCAAGGCTGCGGGTGATCTTGGCGATCTCGATGGCGGTCAGGCTCGTGCCGACCAGGCGGAGTCGCGTATCGATTTTATTGCGGATGTCTTTAGGGAAACCGTTCGCGGAAAAGAGATGTTGTGGGGCGAAGACGACATAGCCGCGTTTCGCTGCGCCGCGGATCATGTCGTGGTAGTTGGAGCCTCCGTGGAAGAGGGCGACTTCCGGAGAGCCACCGCCGCCGTGCATTGCGATGATGAGTGGGGCTTTGGCGGTAAGGCCTTTGGGGATGATGTAAATCCCCTCGGCATGTACGGCGGGGAGAATCGGGATGGTGGCGCGATAATAGACTCCGATGGAATCTTCGCCGATCTGTGTGAACGTGGCGGGCTCCATGGGTACTTCACCCGGCGGTGGATACCCGATGCTTTCAGAGAACGCCTGGCGCAATGGCTCAGCCGATTTCTCGAAGGCGGCGGGCGTGGAGTAATCGGGGTGGAAGAGGGAGTCCCGCCGCGCGGTGCCGTGCTTGGCGGCAAGAATGTAGGCGTCGAGCTCCTTCGCCTGCTCGACGCGGAGGGGATCGGAGGCGGAGACTTTGTCTTCGTAGTAAGTCGGCGTGGGTGGTTTATCTTCGGCAAATACGGCGAGCGAGAATGTTGCGAGGATGGCGGTAAGGGTATGGTAGATTCGTTTCATGAGTTAGATTATCCGGCGGTTGAAGAAGGCGATAAAGGCGACTCCGCGAAATCATCGATAAAGTTTCGACGGCCCATCGAAAGGATGGGTTAACAAATGAAATACCCTTGGGATCAAGAGCCGTTTGAACCGGAGAATGCGTTTAAGGCGTTTCGGTATTTTTTGCGATTGGGGCCGGAGCGAACGGTTGAAGAAGCGTATTCCAGGTCAGTCCCCAAACCACCTTCTGAGGATACTTTCCATTCTGTTTGGCCCGCGATGCTACGTTGGCGACAGAAATTAGTGTTTGAGGGGCTCGAAAGGAGCTACCTCCGCCATATGGAGAACCTGGATACGCATAAGGATGTCCGCGTATGGATGAAATGGAAGGATGATTGGCGTTGGGAAACGCGATCAAAGGCGTTCGATGAATGGGGCCATGATGCAACGATCGCAACCAGGCTTATGAAGTTTTGGTCAATCATGCCGAACTTAAAATTGCGTGATCCAGTGAACCCTGTAGTCATTGAGGAATTTGAGTGTGAATATCGCGTCATATTGCCAACCGATATGCGGCAGTTGTATGAGCATGCAAATGGGTACGACGGCTTTGACGATCAATTCATCACATTCTGGCGTCTAGAGGAAGTGAAGCCGGATTCCAAGCATTCGTCGTATTTTCAATTTGCGGATTATCTCATTCAGTCCGAGGTGTATGGCGTGCGTCTTTCTTCATCTCAGGCAGATGTGCACTGGGTTGAAGAGGTATGCACTAAGACACCGATTGCGGATTCATTTACTGCATTTGCTGAGCGATGTTTGATAGGGTCGTTACCCTAGTTCGCGAGATGGATCTTTAAAAACACATCGACTTCTATGAAAACCATTTCCGGCGACCTTCTTCAATTCGCATCGGAGAATCATACATTCGTGGAGTACGTCCCGTGAGTTGATAAATAAATGGGGGGCTTTACTCTGTCACTTGCGTTCGAACGATCGAGGTCCATCCTTTCTAACGGAGATCACCCCATGTCCACACGTCGATCATTTCTTGGAACTGCGGCCGGTGCTGCTGTGGCACCGTTTATTACGCTCGCCGCTAATGCCCCGGCCAGCGCGCCGCCCCGTCCTCTCCGCATCGGCTTGGCGACTTACTCACTGTGGCAATTCCGAAACCCGCTCTACCGCAGCGTCGAAAAGTGCATTGATCTGGCTGCTGAATGGGGCTTTGATGGTGTCGATGTTTTGCAGGTGCAATTGGAGCGGGATGATTTTCCGTATCTTCAAAAATTGAAACGGCATGCCTTCACGCACGGATTGGATTTGCATGGTTTTTCAACACATCAGACTTTCTTAACAGCGGATGAAGACAAACGGCGGAAGAATATCGAGCACACGATTTTTTGTTTAGAGCAGGCGTACGCGATGGGCATTCCTTCCATGCGCGTGCAGACGGGAACTTGGGGCACGCGGAAGGATTTTGACGATTTGATGGCTCATCGCGGCATGGAAGAAACGCCGGCGGGGCATACTGATGAAGAAGGGCTTAAGTGGGTCATCGACTGTTTTCAGAAGTGTTTGCCGACGGCGGAAAAATGTGGTGTGACGATGGGGTTGGAAAATCACTGGGGCATTGGCCGTACACCGGAGGGCGTGCTGAAGGTGGTGGAAGGCGTTGATTCGCAGTGGTTCAAGGTAACTTGTGATATCGGGAATTTCCTGGAAGACCCGTACGACAAGCTCGACATGATCGCCAAACACGCGACGCTGATTCACGCCAAAACGTATTACGGCGGCGGGCTGTGGTACTCGCTGGATCTGGATTATCCGCGCATCGGGGCGATGTTGCGGAAGCATCAGTATCATGGGTATGTGACATTGGAGTTCGAAGGCAAGGAAGACCCGCAGGTGGCAGTGCCGAAGAGTCTGGATGTGATTCGCAAGGCGTTTACGGTCGGGTGAGATAACGATTGAAAAAGAGAGTTAGCTTTTCTTCTGGCTTGAGTAGCCGCAGGATGAGCATTGCTTGTCACGATGTGCCCGGGCGAGAGACAGAGACATGCCACCGACGAGCAGGATGTAGATCGGGCATGAGATCCTGCTGGGACAGAATCGCGTGAGTCGCGATCAAAAGGATCATGAGCCGTTGACTGATTTGCTGACCGTGTTTCTGGGGATGGGCATCTTCATGGCCAACTCCACCATTCGTGACGGCGGATGGTCAACCGCGCTGGTGCGAAGCTGGCAAACCAGCCGCCTGGGCTATCTGGATCAGCGAATGTTCAGCTACGCCCTGGCGCGCTTTGCGTGGACGCGCGGGGAAACCAATCCGGCATGGATCAGGCATATACGGCCAGACGTACGCTCGCCGATGAAACAGGGATTACGGTTCTTGGCCGGCAGTGACGGCGATTGATTCAAAGCGATGCGAAGGACCTGCGTCAATCGGTGGATTGCGGAGGTTCTTCGTTACGCTCAAAACGACAAATGGTGGCAGCCGTTTTTACACTGGCAGCACTCCGGTGCGAATCATTTCGCGAACGGTGGTTGGTACGTTTTCGTCTATTGAGATCGAAAAAACACGATAAAATGCTCAAGTTTTTAACTTTTACAACACGGTTTTTATGTGGCGTATCGGCATGCTTAGTTGCCTTTGCAATGTTACTACTCGTAACGACGATGTTCACGAATGTGACACTTGTGCGATCCTCTTGGTATGTTCTGAGCAAAAACCCGATGGTTTGGAACGCTATTTATTCACGATATATCGGATTTGATGAAAAGGGATTTTATTATTGCTTCGACACCGAATTTCCTGAAAAATATGGGTTGCCACTATCCCAACGTGCGAAACGCTCTAAGCGAGGAATTGCGATGTTTAAAAATGGCATGCGTCCGGTGCATCCGGGTGAGATTTTGAGGGAAGACTATTTGATTCCGCTAGTATTGAGTGCCAGAGCGATTGCGCTGCATGTGCCGGCACCGAGGGTGAATGACATTGTTCGCGAGTGGCGTGGGATCACGGCGGACACGGCGATGCGATTGGCGCGGGACTTTGAGGGTGACGCGCGGTCATGGATGAATCCGCAGTCGGCGTATGATCTGCGCCTTGCGGAGATCAAAAATGCTCGGCGTATCGCGGGCGAAGTGTCACCGTCGGCGGCTTAGAACCTTTCAGGCAAACGCGCGTGGGGTCTGGAAGTGGACGATAGCCGCGCGGTGCGCGACTATCGTCCGGTTTGCGAGATGTGGGTAAGTGACGTTTCGCGTTGTTACGCGTTTGCGTCGGCGGTGTCGAAAATGCGTTTGGTTCCGTTCGGGCCGAAGAGACCGATCGGGGCATTGCCGAACAAGCCGTTGTAGGAATTGCCGGTGGGCTGGCTGTTGATCTGACCGGGAGGAACCAACAGCGCGGAGAGCCCTTCGTTGGCGTAGGCATCGGCGGGGTCGACGGGGATGGGGTCGGTTGGGCCGGCGGGACCACCGGGTAGGACTTTGAAGAATCCAACGACACCGCTACTTTGATAGCCTTCGACAATGACCGATCCATCGGCCAAGGGAAGGGAAGTATACAATCCGGCATCACCGATTCCCGACATGACCTGACCATGCGAGAAAGTGGCGTCGGGGGTGCCGTCGGCGTTGAATCGCTGCAAGGCGCTGCCGCCATCTTCCTGCACACCAACCGCGTATATTTTCCCATCGGGCGCGATGGTTAGAGACGGATCCTGCCCGGGGAAACCACTCCATGTGGGTATGACGCCACCGAGCATCAAAGTTGAACTGCCGGGCGTGTTCAAGCCGGCTGTGAAGGAGGCGTCGCCAATCTTGTAGAACCGAAATTGACCGTCAGGCCCGGACCGCGCTGCTTCGGCATGTCCGAAACCAGCCGGCAGGGAAACATCGGATTTCGAAACGAGGTCGCCGGCGCTATTGATGC
>JBBRMF010000100.1:0-16809 GCA_038230975.1 Tepidisphaerales bacterium | reverse complement strand
TACATCCCCAGAGTACAAGTTCCTTGAGGTGCTTTCCTCGGAGAACCGAAAGATCCGTGATTCGGTTATGTTGCAGATAGCATTTTTCAAGCGGAAGCTGTGATAGCACGGAAAAATCCAACACCGGTGCCCGGGTGAGGTCAATCATCTTGATTGGCATTCCGATGAGCGGCGTGAGATTCGCGACGCGCGTTTCCCGGAGATCCATTTCTTCCAGTTGCATACCCTGAACCGGGCTCAGGTCGTTGATTGGACAACTGCGGACTCGGAGGCTTTTAAGGCGTAATGCTCGCAAGGGTGAAAGGTCGAAAACTTTGGTGGACGAAATGTCCAGCTTTTCCAGCAAGTGCAATTCGCGAACGGGACCGAGGTCAAATACATTTGTCGAGCTAACGTTGAGCTCGGTCAGGTCGAGGCCCCGCAGCGGAGACAAATCAGATAGTTCTCCGGAGCGCGACAAATTTAAGCTTGCGAGCGGCGCACCCGCCAGCGGTGAAAGATCAGTCACTTTCGTATCGCTAAGATCCAGTGCCAGCTTGCCGTCTTCGCGGACGGTGAGGCGTTTTTGTAGCGGGGTGTCGGCAGAGATCGGCAACTCTGCAAAGCGGGCAAGCCAATATTCCAGTACCAGCTTTTTCTCTTCACCGAGCAGCCGTGCAACGGGCATCAGTTCTGCGGCAGGTCGCTGTTGCTGCTGCATCAATACGTGCAGTTTCGATAGACTTTCACGCGTAAGCTTGTCCTGCGCCGAGCGAGGCGCGGCGAGAAGTTCCTCACAAAGGGTAGCCGATGCTTCCGCGCGAGCAATGCCCGGTTTCATGCGCAATGCTTGCCTGTAGAGCAGTGCCGCTTCGGAAAGCTTTAACTGGCACTCGAGCAAGTCCGCCTTGGCGACGAGATATTCCGGCATGTCCGGGCGCAATTTAAGCGCGTAATCGAGCTTGTCGATGGCTTCGCTAAATCGATCTTTGGCCGCAAGCGTTCTGGCTTGTTCGGCAAAAGCGGGCGCGGTGGCGCGGAGCTCATCAAGGGTGTTGGTTACACGCGTTTCCGCTCGAGTTGCCCGGACGGCCTGCCATGAACTGATCGCGGTTGTGACGATCAAGACGGCTGCAATACCAGCACCTGTGCGAAGGGCAATTTTATTGCGACGTGCAAATTTGCGGAACTTATAGCCAGCGGTCGGCGGGGTTGCGCTGACGGGCTCGTTGGCGAGAAACCGGACGATATCCTGTGCCAATCCATTGGCGGTCTCGTAGCGACGCGTGCGATCCTTATCGATCGCCTTCATCACAATCCAGTCCAGATCCGGTTCGACCATCCGGCTGATTTTGCCCGGCTCGATATGCCGGGCTTTGGCCAGCGTAGTGCGTTCATCGCCGGCCAGGGTACTCAATCGCAGCGAAGGTCTCGGCGGTTCAACTTCCCGAATGATCCTGCGCATTTCCTCATAGCCCGCCGACGCCAGCGACTTGGCGTCGAACGGTGGATTTCCCGTCAGCAATTCATACAGCAATATTCCCAGCGCGTAGATGTCGCTTCGCGTGTCGATATCCAGTCCACTGAGCGTGGCCTGCTCCGGTGACATGTAAACCGGCGTGCCCATGAACTGCTCAAAGCGGGTAAACAATGTTTTGTCGGTCAGCTTCCCCTGCGTCGCCTTGGCGATGCCGAAGTCGATAACTTTGACCACGGACTTGTCGCCATGCAACGTAACCAGGACGTTTGACGGCTTGATGTCGCGATGGATCACACCTTTTTGATGGGCGTGATTGATCGCAGAGCAAACATCGCCAAAAAGCGACAGCCTCTGGCCGATGCTCAGTTGTCGCTCGTCGCAAAACTGGGTGATGGGGATTCCCTTAACCAGCTCCATCACAAAGTAAGGCCGACCTGTTTCCGTGGCGCTGGCGTCGAGAACCTTGGCGATGTTTGGGTGATCCATCATCGCCAGTGCCTGCCGTTCGGCCTCGAACCTTGCGATAACCTGCCGTGTATCCATCCCGGGCTTAATAATCTTCAGAGCGACCATCCGTTTGATGGGATGCCGCTGCTCGGCCATGAAAACCACACCCATGCCGCCTTCACCGATTTGCTGCAGCAGTTTGTAGGCACCTATGAGCGTGCCGGGTCCTTCGACGATCCGGGGAGCCTGGTATTGAGTGACATCCTCCAGCAGGTTGGGTTTTTCAAGAAAGCTACCAGCCTTTGCCTCTGCGGCAAGCATCTTGTCCACCTCGCGGCGCAACTCGACATTTCCGGCGCAGGCCGCATCCAGATAGGCGATGCGCTCGGCATCGGGATTTTTTTCCAACGCCGCGAAGAAAATTGATTCAAGAGGTGAATGTTTGGCCATAGTCAACTCCACTCAGATTCTCTCCATACCATCCATGAAATGCGCGATGAAATCCAGAAACTTCTAACGCTTTCGGCGGGCCAACCAAAGAATTCCAACGGCGAACGCTGTGAGGCTTCCTGGTTCCGGTACAAGACTGCTTGCATCGAGTATAAACGCACGTTGAACTCCGAAAGTCGCGCCGGGCGCTGTATAAAACCCATCACCGGTGATCAATCCACTATTATTGATGCTCGTAATGAATGCGTCACTCAGATCCCACTGGGCACCTTGAATGGGATTCTCTGAGTCCAGCCAGGCTTCCAGATCGACGGCCGATCCATCTGGTCGCCATAGGGTCGGATGAAAAATAAAATCTGCAAGTCAGTCCGATGAACCGAGGACGTAACCTGCGTTATTGATACTGACCGCAAAGCTGATTGTACCGCCGGGCAGAGTGCCCAAATCGCTCATGACCCCGTCGATGCCTGGGGTGCCTTTATAGATGAATGCGCTGCTGGTGTCGTCTGTTTCGATTGACCCCACAATTTGACCGCTGGCGTTGATTCCGGCTGCATGGCTAATGGTGTATCCTGGCAGTGTTCCAAGATCTCGCATGATGCCGACACCGGCTGATCCATCGTACCGAAATGCGTGCAGGGTTGTGCCATCTGCCAGTAAAGAATTGCCTGCCACCTGGCCCGCGTTGTTAATCGCAACGCCGGAAGAAGTAACACCGCCAAGAGATCCCAGACTCTTCATCATTCCGCCCGAACCGGGGGTTCCGGTGTAAACGAATGCATAGTTCCCCGCATTGGGGAGGTTCGGATTTGTCTGAGAACCGCCGGTGACTTGACCCGGATCATTAATCCCGAATGCCTGGCTTGATGCGCCACCCAGTGTGCCAAGATCGCGGATAACGCCTCCGGCACCGGGGGTGCCATCGTAGCGGAACGCATGTTTGGTTGTGAAGACCGTTGATCCCTGTGAGTAGCCAGCAACTTGCCCGGAAGCGTTAACCGCATTTGCGAATCCGGTCTGATCGCCGGGCAATGAGGGCAAGTCTCTCAAAACACCCCCGGACGTTGGCACCCCATCATAGCGTCCGGCGGTGCCTTGCCCGAAAAGCATGATTGAATTCACCGCCACTTGGCCGGAATCGTTAATCGACATTCCACGGCTGAGGGTGCTTCCGTTATTTGATGCACCCAGTGAGTAAATCGTGGGGTTCGCCGAAGCGCTGATGGGAAGGAGCGCGACGGTTGAAATCGACGCGATGGATAACTTTAAAAATTTGCCGAGCATTTTCTTTCTCCTGATTCGCGATCCCTCTTCGCAAACATTGCGTTGATGGCCCGCTCAATCAAGAATGCGTCGGATCGGGTTCAAACCCCTCAGGCGAAAAAAAGAATTTTCAGAGCGAATCTGGATTGGCGTCGGTGATTTTTGAATAGAGCCACGAACGTGCAAACGTCCAATGGCGTTCCGCGGTCGCCAGCGAGATGCCCAATAAGGCGGCCGCTTCCGGCATGGTCAATCCCCCGAAGAATCGCAGTTTCACGAGTTCTGCTTTTGCAGGTTCGATGATCGCCAGTTTCGTCAGTGCTTCGTCCAGCGCGAGCAAGTCGGGCGAAGGCGCATCAGAAATGACACAACTCGAATCGAGATCCACTCTTTTCAGTTCTCCACCGTGTTTGAGCCGACCTTTTTTTCGCGCAATCTCAATCAGGATTCGTCGCATCGATTCTGCGGCAGCCGCATAAAAGTAGCCTTGATTCCGCCATTGTTGCGACTTGGATTCAACGGGGCCCACGAGTCGCAAATACGCCTCGTGCACCAGTGCCGTTGCCTGTAAGGTTTGACCCGGTTTTTCGGTTTCCAGTTTCGCCGCTGCCAAGGTACGCAGTTGATTATAAACGAGCGGCAAAAGGCGGTCAGCCCCGTTGGCGTTGCCGCACTCCATCTCGGCTAATATTTGGGTGATTTCGTCCATGCGTTAAAGCCCTTTAATTCATGCGCCAGCGGCATAATATCAGATCTTCATCGCACTGGATTCAGACGTTCAACACTTCCCCGGACAACTGTCCACCTTCGGCTTGAACCGCATGGCGGGCATTGCGTTCGTCTTTGTCAACCAGGCCATCGTGCAGATGGATCACGCGATGACAGCGGTGGGCGACGGTTGGGTCGTGTGTCACGAGGATGATCGTACGGCCGGTGGCGACCAGCTCATCAAACAGCGCGAGAATCTGAACACCTGTTTTGCTGTCGAGTGCCCCGGTGGGTTCATCCGCAAGCAGAATGAGCGGGTCATTGACCATCGCGCGGGCGATGCAGACGCGCTGTTGCTGACCGCCGGAGAGTTGCATCGGGCGATGGTCCAGTCGCTCGGTCAATCCGACGCGCGCGGCAAGCTCCGTGGCCCGTCGGCGTCGTTCGGCGGGGGGGATGCCGAGGTAAAACATCGGCACTTCCAGATTCTCCAGTACAGTGAGCTGCTGGATCAGATTGAAGTTCTGAAAGATAAACCCAATCCGCTGGCTGCGAATCTGCGACAGCATGTCATCTTCACGTTGGCTGATATCGGTATCACCGAGGATGTATCGGCCTTGTGTGGGTTGATCGAGACAGCCAAGGA
This sequence comes from Tepidisphaerales bacterium, assembly GCA_038230975.1. GTDB lineage: Bacteria > Planctomycetota > Phycisphaerae > Tepidisphaerales > Tepidisphaeraceae > JANXVV01. The sequence continues at coordinate 11,836 of JBBRMF010000100.1, read as the reverse complement.
TATTCATCAGCGTGCTTTTGCCCGAACCGCTGGCCCCCATGATGGCGGTATATTCGCCTTCGACAAAATCCAAATCGATCGATCGGAGTGCCGCCACTTCAATATTGGTCCCCGGTTTTCGGTAAATTTTGCTGAGAGACTGAACTTGGGCAACAAGCGGCATAAATACTTCTCTGGACGAATCATTCCAACATCGGGCAACCGACATACTCAACAAACTCGCGGCTGCGATGTTGAAGGATTCCTCTTTCAATCGACGTATCGAAACTCATTCGAGCCGAACAATGCCTGGCAAAATTTCGACCAGGCTTGCGGCCTGGTGAGACTGTCTTCTTCCTGGCCTTGTGTCAGAAAGTTGAGCGACTGAATCAGCATTTCTGGTGAAGGCGGGTGACCGACGGCAATGAGATAAGCCATCTCCACGCGTTTCTTTTCATCGAGCCGATCCATTTTCAAAAGTCGTTCCGCGAATTTGTCGGCGTAGTATTTGACGAGCGGACTATTGAGCCAAAACAGAGATTGGGCCGGCGTTTGAGAGGTAGGCCGTTCGGCGATCGGCGCACCCGATGGATCATAATCGAATAGTGAAAGCATCTTGCGAACTTCCAGCCCGAGCCCTTCTGGTGAACGGCCGCTGGATAGCACATACAGCGCGCGGCCCTTGCTCTTTTCCACTTCGAGCGGTTGCCCACTCAATTGGCGCGGCATGATGTTTCGGGTGGTGAACATCGCATCGAATAATTCTTCTGCATCAAGTCGTTGGCGCGGAAAGTATGAGAGAAACAGATTGTCAGGATCTGACACCGACGACGGGGCATGGCTGCTCATGCGGTAGGTGCTGCTGGTCAATATCAGTCGTTGAATATTCTTGATGCTCCAGGGAACCGTGGCATGGGCGTCTCGCGCGTGCTTCTCATCCTCTCCCGACGGTGGCAATGTAGTCGCGCCATTGGAACCCTCCATGAATGTAGCCGCGAGCCAGTCGAGCAACTCAGGGTTTGTCGGGGGTGTGCCCCGACTGCCGAAATCACTCGTCGTCGCCACGATGCCGCGACCAAAATGCCAATGCCACAGACGATTGACCATGACCCGGCTTGTCAACGGATTCCGCGCATTCGTCAACCATTCAGCCAATTCCAAACGACCACTATGGTTTTCCGGTATAGCCGGGGATGAAAGGGCACCGCGAAGTAGCCGTGGCACACCGCGCGGAATGCTTGCGTCACTGACGCGGTACGTGCTGCCGCGCAGATGAACAGGTAAGTCTTTCGGAGACGGCTGATCCGTCACGGAAATCGCCAGATCGTACGGCTTCACCTGCTGAGCAAGCCGTTCGCATTCCCCCGTGATCGCCGCTGGTGCCGCGCGGTCCGCCGCATTCAAGTAGGGTTCGATCCCGGCAATTTGTGGCCAGGGGTCTTGAGGGTCGTATACAAAATCCGTCAGCAGCAAGGGATTCAATTTCTCGGCGATCGCGACCGAATGTAGATGTTCATCGAGAGTACTGTCCCATTTATAAAGCCGGAATCGATCCAGGCGAGGAAAGATGCCCTCTTTGGCATCCAGACGAATGAAGTTTGTCCCTTCTCGCAGCTCGAAAGTTCCGACGGTTTGCCATCGCTGGAATTTCAAATCGGCCCCGCCGGTCGGCAAGGAAAGAGCCTCTTTGGTGATGACCGTGCCATTCACTGTCACGGTGAGCGGCGTGCGATCTTCAGTGCTGTAAAGGGCATCAAGACGATACTGCGCCGTCTCCGGAACTTCTTGAATATATTTAACCCACTGCGCTTTTGGCAGCAGTGTTTCGATCACTTCAACCCCTTTGCCGTCGCGCATGAGTTGAGCGATTCGCAGCCCGCTCTGGCCGTTGAAATCTTCGGCCTCAAATAGCTTGACGAACGGGCGGGCGATCCTGGACGCCGCCGCGCGATAGCGTGGCTCATCGGCTTTCCACGTTTTCATCCATTCCGCATGCTGCTTGCTGAGGATTTGCCACCATTCATTTTGCCGGCTTGCGATCTGTCGACGGATGCCATCGTTCGCAGCCACTTCATCGGGCATTGCCAGCGGTCGAAGCTGACGAACCCGTCCATCGCGCCAGTAGTCGCTGAATTCCGCGACGAGTTTTGTACCTCGAAAAATTCCCCCGAGGCTGTAATAGTCGGCCGTGGGAATCGGGTCGAATTTATGGTCATGGCAGCGGGCACAGGAGACTGACAGACCCAGAAATGCCTTGCTGGTGGTGTTGACCATTTCATCGACCATCTCCAATCGCAGGCGATTGGGATCGGTCTCCATGTCGAACCAGGCGCCGATGGATAAAAATGCCGGCGCGATGATCTGGTCGAAATAATCTTGCCGAGATTTGGCGGGGGGAAGCAGGTCGCCGGCAAGCTGCTCGGTGACAAATTGGTCGTAAGGCTTGTCGTTGTTAAAGGCTCGAACGACGTAATCGCGATAGTGCTGGTCGCCAACGGAATGACTCACGCCCGGGAATGTGATGCGGCCTTGGACATACCGCGCCACATCCAACCAATGCCGGCCAAAACGCTCGCCGTAGTGCGGGCTGGCGAGCAAGCGGTCGACGAGATTCTCGTACGCATCAGGACGCGGATCATTCGTGAAGACACGGATTTCGTCGGGAGTGGGAGGCAAACCGGTCAGATCGAAAGTGACACGGCGGATCAACGTGAGACGGTCGGCCTCGGGGGCCGGTGTGAACCCTTTTTCCTCCAGCTTGGCGAGCACGAAGAAATCGATTGGGTTACGGGCCCATTTGGTATTCTTGACGCTCGGCGGAAGTACCTGATGGACCGGTTGGAACGACCAGAATCGCTGCCATTGCTGCCATTCGTATGGCTCTTCTGCTTTTTCAGCTTTTGAAGTTGCAGCAGTAGTGGGTTGAATTGGCTCGCCACTCTTTGCATGGCGCACTGCAACCAACGAGCAAAATGCACCCACCAGGAATAGGGCAAATTTTGTTTTGCAGATGCGTGGACGTAACAGCGTAATCACTGAATTCTATTACGCCGTTTGAGCGCATATGTTTTGAAGGTCCAAATAGAGCTTGAGAATCTTTGGGTGGCGTGGGCGTCTCGCCCGCGTTTCCTTAGGCAAAAAAAGCACGGGCGAGACGCGCATGCCACACCAAACTGAAAATGGCTCTAATTTCCTCGACGGCGACGCAGCAGAAGCCCCAGTCCGGTGCCCGCAAGTAGCAGGCCCGTGGCTGGCTCGGGTACGGAACCTGCGGCCCCGGCGAAGTTTGTCGGGGAATTCGTGGCGACCACGAAATTGTTTCCGGTTGTACCCACTCGATTGAGAGATTGGGTGGCCTCACTGGGAAGCGCGCCAAACGTCGATACATCGACAACACCATTCGGCCCGGTCGAGCCAAATTGAATGGTGTCACCCGCTGGATTGAAGAAGTTGGCTGGAATGATGTAATCCGGTGCGGGGGCTCCGGCAATCGCGGCGTATCCGGCGGTGCCCAGAATGAAGGTCTTGTTGGCCGTCGCGGTACTCGGCAGATCCGTTGGGAAAACGAAATCGTGTAACGTGGATTTGATATCCGGTGCCTGGGTCACAAAATTCTGGAAGTTAAATCCGAACGATTCTTTCAATTCAATGAACTGCACAGTACCGGATGGATTCGAATAAAGTTCATTGAACTTAAGCGTGTGATACGTCGCCGAAACCCCTCCTGCAAATACGCTGCTGATTATCGAAAACGCCATTGTCCAGGTGATTCGTCGCATTGTTTCTCCTCCGCTCTCACTTTTATGATTCCGATGTCGCGTCAGTCGACAGAAACTGAACCCTCGACGCAAGATAACATCTTTACGATCCTAACTGCCAGAGAAATCATCGCAAAATTCCCTGCAAACTTTGCAGGAAATTCACTTTGTCGAGAAATCCGGTCTGAAATCGCGCAAATATTTTTCCCATGATGTGGAACTGGGGAAGCTCCCGCTCTTGGACCACCCCGCCCCGGCATAATAGACGAATGGTTTGCCCGGCGTTACGCGAATCAGCGCGATATACTGGTCTTCGGCGTCAATAAATCGAACGAACTGAGCGGGATCAATGAGCACGCCGCAACCAATCATGCCGTTCTTGCCTTCAGCGGGCTGCCATGCTGAGATCATCCCATGGACGCGATCCAGCACGGCCTCAGCCTCTGCCTTGCGTTTATTGATGCCAATCCCCACCGAAATCTCCCCCGGTTGATCACTATCAATCGTGCTTTCAATTCGATTCAGGTTCGAGCCGATTTCAAGCGTAATCCGTCGTCGCTCAGAAACGTTTAAATTGCCGGTCCACCAGGGCGCATACTCCAGGTCAATCACGGCTCGATCCGGCCCACCGTTTACAATCTTGTGCGATTTCCAGATGCGCGACACATCCAGTGATTTCCCATTCCAGATCCCCAGCCCACCGCATCCCCGGCCTGTACCGACCGAAAAGCAGTCCAGCCCCTCACCGTGGTCGACCCCGTAACTGTTGCCTTTATACCACCGATCGATCACTAATTTACGCGTCGATTTCACCCATACATCAATCCCGCTGCCGGTCTGCTGCTCCCGCTCGAGCGCTGGACCATAAACGCGATACGCGATTCGGTCGTTCTCCCAGGCCACATCATCAAAAGCCTCCGGCACATATCGCGCAAAGGCGCGCGCCGGTTGCGTTGACGGAACCGTCGATTGAGCGAATCCACCGTGCGCGAACGTAAAAATGAGAATGACGAATGCGAAATTTCGGCGATCTATCCATGCCATGATGGCAATGTGATACCTTAAAGTGACGCTTATGGAAAAGAATGATTCCCCGGCATTTCATGGCGCTCGATCGAGGAAACGCCCCGCGAACGGATGAAATTGAATTTCACATCTGACCGCGATCATTGTATCTACCCTGTCGCTACGCGCTATTACTTCTGAGTGGTTGCATGAATGATCGCCTTCTTTTTCTGATCGTCTTCCTGATTGGCACCGCGTCAACCGCTTATGCGGAATTGGTTGTCGACGGGATCAATCCGCAGACTCAAACGCGTTCGGCGAAGATTAAAACGGTGGATGGCCAATCGCTCGAAGGCACCGCTTCGCTTCAAGGTGATTCTTTAGTCATCCAGCACGGGAATTCTGCCAGGAATATCAAATTGGCAGACATCGCGACCGCGGAGTTTCGAGAAATCGTGCCGCCTGCGGATAAGCTGATAGACGTCCCATCCGCCGGTGGTTTGAAGGCCGAGTATTTTGACGATCAGGAATTCCACAAACCGCGCCTCGTGCGATACGACCCGATTCTGAATTTCCAGTGGGGCTTAGGAGCGCCCGATCCTTCGGTGAATGTTGATTTCGCGGCGCGCTGGACGGGCCGAATCGAAGCAAAATACAGTGAGATCTACACCTTCCAAACCCACGCCGAAGATGGGGTGCGGCTGTGGATCGACGGCAAACAAATCATCAATCGCTGGGAAGATGCTCCCCCGTACTTGCAGGAAGCCAATGTTCCATTGCAGGCCGGTCACAAATATGACATCCGAATCGATTACCACAATAAAATGGGTGAAGCGATCATGCGATTGCGCTGGTCGAGCCCGAGCCAGCGGAAGGAGATCATTGCCGCATCGCAATTGTCGCCGCCGGTTAATGATCCGGCCTCACCCCCGCGCATCGTGCTGACCGCCCCAACCGCCGATCGATGGCGCATCGCCCCCGGAACGATGGATCTTGAAGCCACCGCATCCGCTCCGAAAGGCAACATCGCCCGCGTTGAATTTTTTTCGACCAACACCTTGCTCGGCACCGTCACCACACCGCCATATCGATACACCTGGGTGCATGTTCCACCGGGCCATCATAAATTGACAGCCCGAGCAACGGATGATGCGGGAACGATCACTGCGTCGCTCCCCGTGATGGTCAACGTCGCCGCCAACGGGTCCGGATCATTGCCGACGCCCTGGGGCTCGATGCGATTGGGCGCGATGGAGCGTCGCGATAGTTCCTCCTATTCCGGAGGCCTCTTCACGATTCGTGCCGGCGGCGGGGAACTTCGCGGCGCGTTTGATTCAGGATACTTCATCGCGCAACCTCTCGATGGCGACGGACAAATCACTGTGCGCGTGGGAGACATCTCGGCCGATACCACTCCCAATGCCATCACCGGTGTCATGTTCCGCGAATCGCTGTCCGGCGATTCGCGATACGCGGCGTTGCTGACCGGAAAATCCGGGACGGAATATCTCTGCCGCCGTGAGCCCGCATCCTGGGTCGCCGCCAACGACATCAACCGCACATCCCCCTGTTACTTGCGGCTTGTTCGTTTGGGAAAATTCTTCAAGGCGTACGTTTCCGAAAACGGATCGAGCTGGCAACTGGTTGGTTCCGACCAACTGAATTTGGGAACGCAGACTTTCGTCGGTTTGATTACGACCAGTCGTTCTGATGATGAAAGCTGCACCGCCACGGTGGATCACGTGCTGATAAAAGCCGGCTCACCTCCCATGGAATCCACCAGCGCCGGCGTTCAAACGCGCAGCGGAACGTTCCTGGCAGGTGATATTCAAAAGGCCGATGAGGCGCAGGTTCTTCTCCTACGGAGTCGCGGTAAAAACTTCACTGTTGCGTCGAACGATATCGCCCGAATCTTTCTTCGCCCCGTGCCATTGGAACTATCCGCCGGCATCGGGCGCGGCCACAGTGGTGTACTGCTGACCAGCGGTGATTTTTATGAAGGGGATTTCCGCGGAATCAAAGATGGCCGTGTGAGGGTCGACTCGGTTGTGTTCGGGCTCAAGACGTTTGAAAACAATGAATTGCTGGCGATCTCCCTGCACGATATCGCCGACGATGGCAAACACATCTCCGTGCGGACGAGCGATGGATCGATCTATCTGCCGGCCAAGCTCTCGATCGAAAAAGGTTGCCTTCAAATGCAGGATGATTCCGCCGGCCCGGTTTCCGTATCCATCCGCGACATTGTCGAAATCCGCCGGTGAATTGCTCCGGTCCCCTCCCCCGAATTACCGAGGGGAGGGGATCGCAAAATCAGCCTTCCAAAAGTTTCAAAATCACCCCGCACACATCGGTTGCCTCAATATGATTCCCATCAATCAACCCCGCCTGCTGCGTCATCAACATCGGCCCCTCCGCCGACTGTGACGCCGCGCGACCATGCGAACCTTTGACGATCGACGCATCCAGCGGGATGACATCCATCAAATAACGAAATCCCATTTTCTTCTGAAGCACCGTTCGGGCAATCTTCAATTTCGGCAACACAAGATGGGGGTCCAGAAAAAGTTCCGCAGGGTCATACCCCGGCTTCCGGTGAATATCGACGGTGCGCGCGAAGTCCGGTGCCTTTGCATCGTCCAACCAATAGTAATACGTAAACCAAGCCTGCGGCTTAGCGATCACCACCAGCTCACCACTGCGAGGATGATCCAGATGCATCTCTATCTTCCCCGCCTCATCGAGCACCCGTTCCACGCCATCCACGGCTTCAATCAACTTTTTCACGTCTTGAATGCGACTGCGATCATTGACATACACATGCGCAATCTGATGGTCGGCCACCGCGAATGCCTTGCTCTCTCCCGCATCGAGCAACTCAAGACCCATCTCTTCGCGAATCGACAAAAAACCCTGTTCCCGCAACATGCGATTCAAATGAATCGGCTGATTCACCTTCGTAATTCCATACTCGGACAGAAAAATAATCGATGTTCCGCGCGGCTCAAAGTGGTCAATGAGTGAGCCACACACCGAATCGAGTTCCGCAAGATCCTTAAGGATTCGTGAATCGTCCGGTCCATATTTTTGCAGGCCATAATCCAGGTGAGGCAGGTAGATCAGCGACAGCGTGGGATCGTATCCTTGATCGACTTTGATCGCAGCGTCGGCGATCCACTTCGTGGCCTGAATGTTCGTTGCCGGCCCCCAGAAATTGAACAGGGGAAACTGCCCCAACTGCTTCTGTAATTCCGGCCGAAGGTTCGCCGGATGAGTCCAGATATCCGGCAGCTTCAACCCGCTGGCCGGATACATCGGGCGCGGCGTGATGGTGTAATCCGCCGTCGAATACATCGCGTACCACCAGCAAATATTGGCACAGGTAAATTTTGGATACTTCGACTTGGCGATATCCCAAATCTTCGGCTGCTGCACCAGCGCGTTGGACTGCTTCCAGAATTTGATCTCGCACTCATCTCGAAAATACCACCCATTGCCGACGATGCCGTGATCGCTCGGCCAAGTGCCGGTGAGGTACGTTGATTGCACCGTTGTCGTCACCGCCGGAATCACCGGCCCAATCGTGGCGAGCTTTCCTGCTTTTGAAAACGCAAGCAGGCGGGGGGTCGATGGCCCGAGCAAACTTGGCGTAAGGCCTACGGCGTTGATGACGACGGTTTTCTGCATGGGCAAGGCATAAGCGGACGTGGCTTGGTCGTCAATCGGAATCAAGTACAACCGCTTCAAATTGGATTTCAAATGCTATTTTGAAGACATGCCCTATCTTGCATGCTAGACTTTGTGAAGGAGCGTAACCATGGCAGTCGTCACCATTCCAGATTCCACCTATTCGCGATTGAATAAACTTGCCGCCGCGATGCATATTCCGCTGGACCAGTTTTTGGATCGTATTGCGGATGTTGGAACAAACGGAACTGTTTCAGGAACGCAGGGTTCTGCTGAATGGATGAAGGCTTTTGACGCATGGGTTTCCTCCCATCCCCGGCGCGATTTTATCGCGGATGACAGCCGTGATGCGGTTTATGGTGATGAGCGAGATTGATGGACATATTGCTAGACACAAATCTATTGGCAAGATGCATTCAACCGAGCCATCCTTTGCATCTTGCGGCCGTGGCGGCAATGAAGGAATTGTCGGCGCGGGGTGATCGTCTCTGTATCGTGCCTCAAGTGCTATACGAATACTTTGTCGTATGCACGCGTCCGCCGGGTGAGTACGGTGGTCTTGGAATGACGAATGAAATCGTCATTGCTGAACTGGATCGATTGACCTCACTGTTTGAAGTTCTGCCCGATACCCCCGCGATTTATTCTGAATGGCTGAAACTGATTACCTCTCATAAAATCTTTGGAAAACGCGCGCATGATACGCGGTTGGTCGCAGCAATGAGCGTTTACGGTCTGAAAGCATTCGCGACCTTCAATTTCAAAGATTTCACGAGAGTTTGACACGATTGAAACGATCGATCCCGCCGCTCTTGCAGCCGCGTTTCTAAAACGGCCAGCGCAAACCTCTTGATTGAATCAAGAAGTGCCTGACTTTTGAGGGCAAGCATTCTCCAAATGAAATTGACGAAATCCCTTATTACACCGCCGCCGACACCGGCGCAATCAGCGGTCGATCCGCCGCCACCGCTCGTGCGCCGCGGGGCAGGCCGATCGTGCGGGCACTGATCTTGTCTTGCAGCCGCATGATCCCTTCGAGCAATGCCTCGGGGCGCGGCGGGCAACCGGGCACGTACACATCCACCGGCACCACCAGATCCACACCCTTCACCACGTTGTACCCATATTTAAAGTACGGCCCACCCCCCACAGTGCAGGCACCCATCGCGATCACATATTTTGGATCCGGCATTTGGTGGTACAGCCGTTTCAGGCGAGAGGCCATCTTGTAGTTGACCGTCCCCGCGACAATCATCAAATCGCTCTGGCGAGGGGAAGCGCGGAACGCACCGGCCCCGAAGCGGTCCAAGTCATATCGGGCACCGCCGACGGCCATCATTTCAATGGCGCAACACGCCAAGCCAAACGTCATGGGCCACAAGCTGTTCCGCCTTGCCCAGTTGATGGCAAAGTCGACGCTGGTGACGATGAGGCCTTCTTCAAATCGATTTTCAATCCAAGACATTTTTACGCCTTTGTAAAGTCTTTCTCGAAGTCTTATTATTGCATCAATGGGGCGGAGTCTCAAGCGAGTGGATTCAGACTGCCGGACTTTCCGCTCGGCCTGCGAGAATTGAGAATCCACTGTCGCGTCATAAAGCGGATTTGGGCTGCTTGGTCGACGGTGCAATTCACGTCTGTGTCGATCATAAAAATCTTGAAATCCCGATCTGTAATCCGGATTCGGCGCCAGTCAGTATCAATGGGCAAAACATCGCAACCGGCAACTTCATTCCAAATGTGGACGAGCGGCACTTGGCACCAAAAGCGTGTAACCACTGATAGGAGTCGCTGAAGTCGAATCCGATACACCATATAGCCGACCAGTACCAGTATGAGGACAACGGTTCCGATACCCCAGCCAAGCCACGGTGTATCGGTCCTTTTGCTTAATTCGTACGTCCCACTCAAAACGGCCCCGACGAAGGTCAGAGTATCGAGCAGTCTGATCAGCTTTGACCAAGAGTTGCCATCGCTGGACGAAAGATCACCAATCTGCGTTATGCCGTTGGGCCATAATCGCAATTGCGTAAAGCCAACGCGATGTGATGACCAGCGTGATAACAACTGGACAAAAGCGGTCGAACCAATTCCGGTCCACACGACGATGGTGAAAATCGATGGATTTGTTTTCCCTTGATGATACTGATCCCAACACGTAGCCAGAATGAACAAGGCGCCAACGATTTGAAGCTTCAACAAGTAGCCCCGCCGACCAGAAGTTCGCCGATCCCACCCCACAAGGATCATCTGCGTCCGATCAAACGATTTTCCACATTCCGGACAGTTCCCGATATCTGGCAATCCCTCCAACGAATACGCGCAGTCCGGGCAAAAAGGCTGCCGCCAAGGCTCGTCGGATTCGCTCAACACCTTTATTTCTGGCATTGAACAAAACTATAACACTTCGTCGAATTCGGCGATACAATTGACGCATGAAGAAACCCGTAACCATGGAATCGTTGATCCGTGCCGGTAAGCTCAGCCAGGACATGTCGTTCAATCAAAAAATCTGGGCGTTAACGGCTCAAATCCCCAGGGGAACCGTCGCCACCTATGGCGAATTGGCTCGGGCGGTCGGGACCAAAGCCTATCGAGCCGTCGGAAACGCGATGAACAAAAATCCATATGCGCCCGGTGTGCCGTGTCATCGGGTCGTGGGGAGTGATGGTTCATTGACCGGCTATGCGTTTGGGTTGGAAAAGAAGCGGAAGATGTTGGAAGAAGAAGGCGTTCCCTGTCGTGGCAACCGGGTGGCGATTGCGGAACGGCATTTATTTTCGTGATCATTTTTAGCGGCAGTGCCGAAGGCACGCGCTTTTGTCGCCAATGAAAAACGCGTGCCTTCGGCACTGCCGCTAAAAAATACAGGACGATTGATGTGAAATCGGCCGGCGCGGTGACGTTTACCTCCTCTTCCGGTAAAACTCCCCGCCTATGCCTGAACATATTACGATTCTCGGCGACGGGGCGATGGCGACGGTTTGTTCGATCCTGCTCATTCAAGGCGGACACGCCGTCACGATGTGGGGGGCGTTTGAGGAGTCCATCGAGCGATTGCAGCAAAATCGCGAGCAGTCGCGGTTGCTGCCGGGCGCACGCATCCCGCCGACCGTTCATCTCACCGCGAATGATGCCGAATGCTTTCGCGGGTCGACGATGATTCTGTCGGCCATCCCCACTCAATTCATGCGAGGGGTCTGGAAGCGATTGAAGCAATATGTTCCGGTGGATGTGCCAATTGTTTCAGTGGCCAAGGGGATTGAAAATGAAACACTCTTGCGTCCGACGCAAATCATTGCCGATGTCCTGGGTGGAATCACGGTCTCAGAAACCTCCAAAGGCCCCCAATGCAATTGGCCGTTGGTGGCTCTGTCCGGTCCAAACGTAGCGGCCGAAATGGCTCG
>JBBRMF010000099.1:0-16845 GCA_038230975.1 Tepidisphaerales bacterium | reverse complement strand
GGCGTGGGCGTCTTGCCCGGGTTGTCTTCAGAAAAAAAGCTCGGGCGAGACGCCCATGCCACCAATTGCATCGAGCTCGACGCGGACCCTGCGGCCTCGAAATGAGTCGTGGCCCCTTTTCGATTTTGCACGCACAAATTGCGAAGAATCGCCGAACGCCGCACCGGGCCTCAGTTGCACACAAAAAAGTAGGACAAATCCGCCCGCTTTTCCCGAAACCGAAGAAGCGTTGGTTTTTGAAACACCCCGAAAGTTGTTGCATTTTGTTGCATTATGTTGCATTGGCCGCCCGAAAGCCACGGTGGGGCCGGTGGGCAGGTGCGGACGCTGAGCCATCGGAATTTCTCGTGCACTTGAGCGCTTTGAATTCATGCAGGACCAAACTCGTTTTGTCGCGTACAATGTCACCGTGCGTCAAAAGATCGATCAATGGTTAATCACGTTTCAACTTGATACATGGCTCTGCGCCCATGTGGCTGAGGTTGTCGCCACGCTTCCCGGACCTGTGCGTGATGATCTGATGACCGATCCATCATTCATCATGCACGATTATGACCCGCGCGACCTTGCGATCACGTGTGTGCCCGTTGGCATGCCTTCCCGTGGTCGACCCGGTCGATCGGTTTCCCTTAAGCGCACGTTAATCGCAAAGCCCACTGAGTTTGTGCGATGGGTCATCGCGCACGAATTGGCTCATGCCCACCTTCGCAATCGCGGGCGGTCTGTTGATGAAGACCCCGAAATCGCCGCCGATTCACTGGCGGCCGACTGGGGTTTCCCGAAGCCTCCGCGACGATTCTGAAATCAGGAAAACCGAATTATTGAGCCGGTTTGCTTGCGAAGCGCGTCTTCCGGGATGCGTTCTCAGACGCGCTTCGTATGCGAACGGGCTAAATAATTCCTACGGTTCACGCTAAGTCGCCCGGAGGTCCGATAACTTGTGAAGAATCAGGCAAGGCGGTAGCCTGCCGCAGCAGGAGTACGGACGTATGCAGAAGAATTCATTTCGCGTGATGGTAAGTGTGTTGGCCGCTGGTTTAGCCGTGGTCCTGCAAGGTGGATGTGGCGGATCGTCGCCGGAACCTCTGAAACCGCGATCGTTTTACCCCGGTGATCGGCGAATTCAGGAAGATCCGCGCGATGAGATCAACCACAACCAGAACCCCAGCGGCGTGACGATCCCCACTCCCCGGAAGCAAGATCCGTTGCCGCCTCCGATTGTGATTCCGGTCAATCCACCGGCCACGCAATCCTCCGCCCAACCCGCGACCGATTTTCCACCCGGGCAGTTTCAGTTGATTGGATCGGTCGTCGCAGAGGTAAATGGCACACCGATTTATGCCAATAAAGTCCTCGGCATGATCAATAAACCGCTCATGCAAAAAGCCCGGGAACTGAAGTCTGATCAGTACCGGTTGTTTGCAATGGGATTGATTCAAAACCAAGTCCAGGAATTGATCAACGACGAAGTGCTATATGCCGCCGCCCAGCGGGCTCTGAGCGAAGATGATCGCCGTATGGTCGACGGTATGACGCTGCAATGGCGTCTGCAGCAAATCACGCAGGCAGGTGGATCGGTTCAAATCGCCCGTTCCAAAGCCGCCGCCGATGGGGATGATTTTGACGAGCTTGCCCGCCAGCAATATCGCAAAAACATGATCGAGGTTTATCGTTATCGGAAGCTCACCCCGCGCATCCAGGTTACGATTAACGATTTGCGTCGATACTACGATAAGCATGTGGACGTCGAATTTACCTTCCATCAGGCGGCCCGCTTCCGGTTGCTGGAAATCAACGTCGGCAAAACCGGTACGCGCGAGAAGGCTCTTGCAAAAGTGACCGAGCTGTATCGAAAAGCTACAACGGGCGTTGAGGATTTCGCCGCGATCTGTGGCAATCAGAATGACGATGTCTCCCTGCTGAAAACAAAAGGTGACCTCGGGATGCGGGATAAAGGCAGTCTGCCGCCTGCGTTTGCGAAGGTGGAAGCCGAGGTCTGGAAGCTGCAACCCGGGCAGATCACCAATGTAATCGACACCGGCGATGCGTTCTATCTGGCCAAGCTGGAAGAAGTGCGGGCCGGACGGGTGCGCCCGTTCAACGAACAGCCGAGCGCCGAAAGGGCCTCCGTGCAGGAAGAAATCAAAAGCAAGCTGCAGAAAGAGCAGTTTCGCGATTTAAGCGTCGAGATTGATATTCGACTCCGCAAGGATGCCATCGTTCGAACTGACCTGGACATGATGAACCTTTGCCTGGACATGGCCATGCAGCGATATTCGGCGATTGCCAAGAATTGACGAAGATTTTCGTGAAATAAATTCCCGTGAAACTTGCGCGCCGGGAATAAACACCGCCCCGCGATGGCTTACAATGTCGAAAGAACTCGCCCATGCTCATCAAGAAGCCGTCCGACATTCCCACCCGCGAGATCACGCCCGAAGGCGCGTATCTCAATCGCCGCACATTTATGCGCGCGGGAATCGTCGCCGGTACAGTGTTAGCCACTGGTTGGACCTATGAAAAGCTGAATGGCCGAAGCGATTCCGTGACGGCAACCCAGCAGCCTCCCGTTCTAAAAGACTTTGTCGCCGCCCCAGTTGCGCCAACTACAGCAACCGGCACGACGGCACCGACTACAAATGCCGTCGCCCAGGTCGATCCCAACCTTACCAACGGGTTTAGAACCGTCGAGGCGCAAACCCCGTTTGCAAACATCACGAACTACAATAACTTTTACGAATTCTCGACCGGTAAAGAGTCCGTTGCCTACGCGGCCAGGAATTTTGTTGCAGCACCCTGGACCGTGGCGATCGAAGGTTTGGTTCGCAAGCCCAAAGTGTTCGATCTGGATGAACTATTGAAGATCAGTCCGCCGGAGGAACGAGTCTATCGAATGCGTTGCGTCGAGGGATGGTCGATGGTCATTCCATGGGCCGGGATGTCACTATCGAAATTGCTCGATCGCGTCGAACCGTTGAGCGGGGCAAAGTACGTCGCGTTTCAAACTTTGGTCGATCCCGCGCGCATGCCCAACCAACGCCATCAGGTTCTAAAATGGCCGTATGTTGAAGGACTGCGTATGGATGAAGCCATGCATCCCCTGGCGATTCTTGCCAGCGGTTTGTACGGCAGGCAGCTTCCCCCTCAAAACGGGGCACCGCTTCGACTGGTCGTGCCGTGGAAATATGGATTCAAGGGAATTAAGTCGATCGTCAAGATTCAACTGTTGGCCGAAAAACCTCCCACGACTTGGAATGATTTCGGCGCTGATGAGTACGGTTTTTACGCCAACGTCAATCCTCTGGTCGATCATCCGCGCTGGAGCCAAGCCACGGAATTGCGGATAGGCGATCTGAAAAAGCGCGAAACGCTCATGTTTAACGGGTACGCCGAGCAAGTCGCTTCGCTTTATGCTGGAATGGATTTGCGCGCTAATTTTTAGAGGCCTATCGTTTGAAAGACGCCAGATTTGCCAAGTTCGTGGTGCTCGTCAATAGCCTCGTGCCGTTGGCAATGCTGGGGTACGATGCGTCCCAACATCGGCTTGGCGCTAACCCCGTTGAGTACCTCATCCGCACCACGGGCATGCTGGCGCTGGTCTTCCTGATTTTGTCCCTTGCCATCACGCCTGCCCGCAAAATAAGTGGATGGAACAGCTTCAGCCATTTCCGAAAAATGCTCGGCCTCTGCGCTTTCTTCTATGGCTTGCTCCATTTCAGTTCCTATTTTATTTTTGATCGATCCCTCAGCCTCAAAAGTACCTGGGACGACACGTTCGCCCGCCCATTTATTTTGCTGGGGATGACGGCGCTGTTGGTCATGGTTCCGCTGGCTCTGACGTCTACGAACGGTATGATCAAACGACTGGGTGCCGCCCGTTGGAAAAAGCTGCATCGCCTGGCGTATGTAGCGGGCGCGGCAGGGGCGATCCATTATTTTCTGCTGGTCAAAGCCGATACCGGGCAACCCTTGGCTTTTTCGGCGGTATTGATTTTGTTGCTGGGATACCGGCTGGCCAATGCCTACCTGCCGGCTCTCCGCAGAAAACCAGTGATTGCCCGTTGATGGATTAAATTTCTAATGAGATCCCAGGATGAGCCGACAGCGTTGTCGGCCGAGTTGGTTTCTCAATGTGTGACCCATTCCTTTGATGGAGGTTCCCATGAAGCGTCTCAATCTGTTCTGCGCCGCCGCCGTTTTGTTCGCGCTTGCCGGCGCGAGTCTTGCCCATGCCGCCGATAGCGTGAAAACGATCACCGGCAAATCTGATTGTGCCACTTGCAGCGGCGTTACCAGCGCCGGCCATTCACTCATGCTCGTCGATGCCAAGGGAATGCGCTGGGTGCTATCCGGCGACAGCGAAAGCTACAAGGCCGCCCAGAAAGCCCGCATGGACGATAAGAAGATGACTGCCACCCTCGCCTCCGACCCCGTCGTTAAGACGGATGACAAGGGCAAAGAATATAAGGAAGCGAAAGTTACCGATGTGAAGATCGAAAGCTAAGGTTTGCTTCGCAAAAACGACGAATGACGAATTTCCGAATTCACGAAGGTAGACAAAGAAATGCGTCTTCATTCGTGAATTCGGATTTCGTCATTTCTCAGAATGCCTGCGGCTCGATGGCGGCCACAATTCTTTCCGCGGCTTGCACGGCGGCTAATCCATCTTCGGCCGTTACTTCAGGGGTGCGCTTTTCTTTGACTGCCGTGATGAATGATTCCAATTGTGTTCGCAACGGGTCGATCTGCTCGATCTCCAGCGGTTCCACTTTCACGAGATCGGTGTAGTTGAGCTTCGAAAGATCTTTGATCTCACCGCTGCGAACGCGCGCGGCTGTTTCTCGGAGCGTCGGTAGATTCGTGTTCCCGTGGACGACCACGCCTGTCCGTTTACCATAGTCGATTGAAATGTACGCGCCAGGGCAGAACGCCCGCAACTTACGCTCCGTTTTTAGAGCCAGTCGAGAACCGGTGAGGTTGGCGACGCACCCGTTCTCGAAGGTCAGCCGCGCATTGCAAATGTCTTCCGCGCCACCGGTGACGCTGACACCGCTGGCCTCCACTTTTGTCAGTGGCGCGCCGGCGAGTTTCAGCACGATATCAATGTCGTGAATCATCATGTCCAGCACGACCCCCACATCGAGGCTCCGAAACGTCAGCGGACTGATGCGGACCACTTCCATAAAGCGCGGTTTAAACCCCAGCTTTTGCAGGGCACGCAGAGCCGGATTGAATCGCTCGATATGCCCGACCTGAACCGGCACATCGTATTGCTTCGACCAACTCACGATCATCTGACATTCGGCGGTGTTACGGGCCAGCGGTTTCTCGATCAAACACGCTACGCCCGCTTTCAAACACGGCTCTGCAACGGTGGCGTGGAATTGCGTCGGCGTGGCGATCGTCACGGCTTTCACCAACGGCAGCAATTCCGCCAGATTCGTAAACGGCTGGCAGCCATATTCATTGGCAACGGCGGCAGCGGTCGCGCCATCGGCATCGAATACTCCGACGAGCTTCACCTCAGGCATCTGCGAATAAACGCGGGCATGCAGCCTGCCCATCCGTCCGCATCCAAGAACGGCCACGGGAAGAGGGAGTGACGACGCGGAAGACTGTTTTTCATTCACATACTATTTGTAATGCCAGTGTATGGCATCCGGCAAGTGTGGTTACAATCCGCGCGTGAACCCTGATCATCTCAAAGACTTATTGATCGCTGTTTCCGAGCAAAAGACGCCCGTGCCCGAGGCGATGGAACGCCTGCGCCGATTGCCCTACGAACAATTGCCGTTCGCCACCGTGGACCATCACCGGGCGCTGCGCTGCGGATATCCGGAAGTCATTTTCTGCCCGGGAAAAACGCCATCGCAAACCGTCGAGATCGCCAGGCAGCTCGCGACGCATGGTGTACCGGTACTCGCGACCCGCGCGAACACCGAGCAAATCGTCGCGATGCGTACCGCGTTTGAAAAAATTGCCGTGAACGAGGCCGGACGAACGGTCATTGTAAATCCGCCGGAAGCGATCGAATCAGACTCCGAGCAGGCGTATGTTGTGCTGGTGTCCGCAGGCACTTCCGATGGACCGGTAGCCGAAGAAGCAGCCATGACGCTGCGTGCCATGCGCGTTCCGGTTCGGCGATTAACGGATGTGGGGGTCAGCGGGCTGCATCGCCTGCTCTCGCAACTGGAAGTCTTACAGAATGCGTGCGCCGTGATTGTTGTGGCGGGCATGGAAGGCGCGCTCCCCAGCGTTGTCGGTGGATTAGTTGCCTGCCCGGTCTATGCGGTCCCGACCAGCATTGGCTACGGTGCAAGCTTCGGCGGATTGGCGGCGCTCCTGGGGATGTTAAACAGTTGTGCTTCAAACGTCAGCGTGGTCAATATCGATAACGGGTTCGGCGCTGCCTTCTCGGCGGCTTCGGTCTTCCATCAGGTCCAAAAAAGTCGACGCCCAAAAAATTAGGGTGCCACGGGTCGCGGTACTCCGAGACCTGTGCGGCGACCATGATCGGAAAGAACACGGGTCTCGGAGTACCGCGACCCGTGGCACCGGCAACGTGTAGAACCCTAACTTTAAAGCGTGACCGAAGACCAGGAACCCACCGTGAAAAAAATCAAAATCATCCGAACCGACAAACCTGCCAAACTTCCGCCTCGCTCCAGGGAAGGGCACAAAGGCATCTTCGGGCGCGTGCTGATTCTCGGGGGAAACGATCAAATGATCGGCGCTCCGGCGCTTGCGGGCACGGCGGCGTTAAGAATGGGCAGCGGATTAGTACAAATCGCAATGCCGAAATCGGTTCTGGCCATTTGCCTTTCCATCACGCCGGAACTCGTGGGGTTGGGCTTAGCCGACACCGCGGATCTCGAAAACTTGATGGAGGCAGTGGTGAAAGCGGATGCGATCGTCATCGGTCCTGGAATGGGCCACGCCTCCGTTGCCAAGGCGCGGCTTATGCGGTTGATGAAGTTAGAGAAGCCGATGGTCATTGATGCCGATGGGCTCAATATTATCGCGGCGGAAAAGAATTGGCCACGCGATTTTAAAGCTCACGCGGTACTCACACCGCATCCGGGTGAGATGGGCCGGCTGGCACATCTCATCGGTCGAACCGAAGTTCCCACGGACGAAACAGGCCGCATTGAGATCGCCACGGAAGCCGCCCGGGCCTTTGGGCAGGTGATTGTGTTGAAGGGCCATCGCACCGTCGTGACTGACGGCGTGCGGGTCTATGTCAATCACACGGGAGACAGCACGCTTTCCAAAGCAGGGACCGGCGATGTGCTCAGTGGAATGATCGGTTGCTTACTCGGTCAAGGCATCGAGCGATTTGAGGCGGCGACCATCGGAGTTCATCTGCACGGCCTTGCCGGGGAGATCGCCGGGAAAAAATGGGGACGTCGCTGCGCGCTGGCTCGAGAGGTTATTGATGCGATACCGGAGGCGATTCGTAAAATCGAAATCAGAAATTAGAAATCAGAAAAAAGCTCGAATGAAAGACAATCCAAAACCTCGAAAAACAGATCCATCGGCAAAGCCACTTTTCGAATTTTTGTATTTTTTTTAGGACGTATCTACTTTATGCAATCGACCGTTTGGGCGGCGGTCGCATGGAGTCGGAGATGATCTTTACTACCGCAAGGAAAACTAGCAAAATCAGCAAAAGAATTGCCAATCTGATCGCCCCAAGAAAAACAGAAACGGCGATCCCGCCTCCTAATGCCGAGAAGATGACGCTGCTTGGCTTCACTTCGGCCATCCCGTCGCCGGTTTTTTCTTCATGAATGACTTCTTCACCGCATCCTCCCAGTTGCCTTCGATCTTGTAAATGAAGCGCTTGAGGCCGGGTTTACTGACGGCCGTTATCGGTTTTTTTAACTTGGTTTCTTCGCCGTTTTTTTCGAGCTTTTTTCTGATTTCTGAATTCGAACTTTATCAATGCGTCTTCAAAATCACCAGGTATCCAATCACACAAACCGCGGCTAGAGCCGCGATGGACAGGAAAATCGCGATCGCGAGCATCGTGGTATAGCGCGAGCCTTGTTTGTGCAGAATCCGCTGCAGTTCGCCTTCGCGGGAGTTGATGTTGTCGCGCATCTGCTCGAGTACTTCGGAACTGGTTTTGGAGTGATGGCTGACGGTCTGCATCGCCGCGCCAACCTGGTTTAAGTTTTCGGCTATGTTTTTGTCGTGGTCGCCAAGAGTGGCCACATGCTGGCGAAGCGTGTCGAGGGATTCCTTATGCGTGCCACTGGTTTCAGTGACTTTTTCGAGAATGTCGCCGAGCTTCTGTTGGTGGGCGTTTTGTTCTTTGATCTGATCCGCAATCGCGCGGAGCGTTTCCGTCTGAGCCGCGCCGCTGGCGGGGATGGACCGAAGAACTTCCGGCAGGCTGCCGAGAACATTCAGCAATTCATCTTGCCGTTGATTTTGTTTGTCGAGCGAGTCCTTCACCGCGCCCATCAATCCGTTCAGGGCGTTGAATCCATCCTGAAGCTGAACGATCGAAGCATCCCGTTTGGCCCAGGGTCGAAGGAACGTGCTGCGTGAAGCCTCCACCGGATGCGACAATGAAGAACCTCCGTTGTCGGTGGACTGGCCCATTTCATTGCCCGCTTCGGGACTCAGGCCATGCTCGTCTTCCGGAACGGATTTCATGATCGGGAGATGCCCGTTGGATTTCGATGAACTTTTGAAGATCTTACCGATGCGTGTGAAAAATCCTGTGTCATTGGTCATGATCCACTCCTTTAAGAGCATCCAGCTCTACGCGGTTGCAGGCCGTTGGTTTGACAGTCCGTTATGTCAAATCTACCATCCGCGCGCCATGGGTCAATCGAGAAGCACCATTACTGCGTTTTTTTTTCTGTGGGGTGCGTTGGCGGTTCTTGCCGGGTGCGATTCAAAATCGAGTCTTGATGCAACCACGAAACCTTCACCGGACTCTCGCACAAAAGTCGCATCGCTGGTTCCCGCCGCAACGGATTTGATTCTCGGCATGGGAGCTGCGGATCATCTGGTGGCCGTGAGCAATTACGATCCTGCCGAAATCGACGGTCGCACACTTCCGCGCGTGGGAGATTATCTGGGGCCGGCGTGGGAGATGATTGCGATCCTGCACCCGCAAGTCATGATCATTCAGATGTCCCCGGATCGACTGCCCGCGGGTTTTACTCAAAAAGCCGATCGACTGGGCATTCAATTGGTAAATGTACGCTTGAATACGATCGACGATGTGTCAAAGGCGATTTCGCAAATTGGATTGGCGATCGGTGAGCCGGCCAAAGCCGCAGCACTTTCAAAAAATTTGTTCGATCGGCTTGGAGACATCCGAAAGAAATCGGCACATTTGCGGCCAGTAAAAACGCTTCTGACGTTGGATGAAACCGGCGAGACACTCGTGGGTGCAGGAACATTTCTGGATGATCTTCTCACGGTGGCCGGTGGGAAAAACGCCGCCGCTTCGCTTGGGGCGGCGTGGCCCAAAGCCGATTCCGAAACACTGCTGGAATTAAAACCCGAAGCCGTCATCCTTCTAAAACCCAACGCAAAACCGGAAGTTCTTTCGGCGGCACAATCCGCTTGGAATCGCCTCCCAAATATCCCGGCGGCCAAACAGGGTCGGATCTTCTTAATCCGCGACCCCCACGTATTATTGCCCGGATCCCACATCGCCGACATCGCCGAGGAAATGTTCCACGATCTGCACGGTGGAGGCCCAACTCCTTGAAAGCCTGGAGCCTCTCACGACTCATCACCGTATGCCTCGCCAGCCTGTGTTTCTGGGCCGTCGTGGCAACTCTCTGCATGTTTGTGGGCTATCATGCGTGGGGCTGGCCGCGCGTAAAATTCATCGCCGAACAAAGGGCGACATCAATCGCCGTCGCCTCGCTCGTCGGTGCAGCGCTCGCTGCGGCAGGCGTTACTTACCAAGCCGTGTTGCGAAATCCGTTGGCGGAACCTTATCTGCTCGGCGTGAGCGGTGGGGCGTCACTGATGTCCTATCTCGCGGCGATATCGGTGGGGGGCGCGGCAACCTGGTTTGAACCACTCGGTCAACAGTCGGCATCATTCGTCGGAGCCATCGGTGCGTTGGCGGCGGTGATGTTACTGTCGAATCGCCGGGGTCGACTCGAACCCGTCACGCTGCTGCTCGTCGGCGTGATCGTCAGCTCCATCTGCGGGGCGGTCTACCTGCTGGTCTACCATCTGAATCTTCGGCGCGAAGTGACCTTTGGAACCGGCGGCCCCTTTCGATTTTTGGTTGGGGCGATCAACACAAATCTCACGTATCAACAGATCGCGACGGCCGCCGCAATGATCGCCGTTGGATGGGGAATCCTCTTGTTTTACGCCGGGCAGTTAAATGTCGCATTGCTCAGCGAGGCGGAGGCAAAGTCGCTTGGTGTGCGGATTCATCGGTTGCGCTGGATCGTGCTGATCGTCGCGTCGATCATCACGGCTTCAGCGGTCGCGATCAGCGGGCCGATCGGATTCGTCGGTCTCGTCTGTCCGCATGTCGCGCGGCTGATCGTCGGTAGCGACGCCCGCCGATTGCTCCCGGTCGCCACCGCGTTCGGCGCGGCATTACTCGCATCCGCCGATGCGGTGTCTCGCGCCGCATCGACGATGACCTACGGCCCACTGCCTGTTGGAGTTTTAACGGGTCTGCTCGGAGGGCCATTTTTCCTGCTGCTCTTATGGCATCGATCGAAGCAACTTCAAACCGGAAGGGAGTCCTGAAGTTGAACATGCTACAAGCCACCGGTCTTCAATTCTCTTTCGGCGTGCAGCCGATCATCAAAGGCGTCTCCGTGACTCTTGCGCCGGGCGAAGTCGTCGCGCTGCTCGGTCCCAATGGCAGCGGTAAAAGCACGCTCATCAGACTGCTGCTAGGTCATCTACACGGTGAAGGCGCGATCGACTGGGAGGGGAAGGCGATCAAAAAATGGTCACGGCGGGATCTGGCCAGGCGCGTCGCCTACTTGCCGCAGTCACCGCTCTTTGAGCCGGATCAAACGGTGGAAGAATCTCTGCGCCTGGGTCGAGCGCCCTACTGGGGCGCGTTTGGCTTGGAAGCTGAATCCGATGTCAAGGTGGTTCAGCAGGTCAGCGCGACGCTCGGACTGGATTCACTCCTTGAACGGCGTATGGATGAACTCTCCGGCGGGCAGCGCCAGCGCGTCTTCATCGGCAGATGCCTGGCCCAAGAGCCCACCGCACTTTTGCTTGATGAACCCAATACATTTCTCGATCTAAAACATCAGGTCGAGCTCTGCCGCTTGCTACAGAACCTCGCGAAAGAAAAATCGATCGGCATCCTGATGGCCTCGCACGACCTGAATCTGTCCAGCGCGTTTGCAGATCGGCTGCTGTTGCTGCACGAAGGGGATCTCGTCGCCGAAGGAAAACCCGGCGACGTACTTCAACCGGAATTGCTGGACCGGGTGTATGGCTTGCCCATGGAGCGAATCGAACGTGCGGGGGGGGTGCCTGTCGTGGTGCCGATGACTGAGATATCGGAGTAATCGATTTCTATTTCGAGCCTTGGAGAGAACGGTGGCATGTTCGTCTCGCCACCCAAATTTTAACGGGGTCGCAATCGCTTGATCTGCGCCACTGAGCGGGTGGAGGATATACCGACGGGCTTACCGAGGACGAGCATGCCGTCCCTGGCGGTGCCAATCCGGTTCAGGCGGCAGGACGCGTTTCCCGTGGAAGCGAGCGAGAACTGTCGTCGCGTTCCCACGTTACTTTCTGCGTGGTTGCCATTCGTTTTTGTGCGGCTTTTCGGGTGTAGAGATAGACGAAAACAAACGCGGGGATATGGGGCCACAACCAGGGACGGGCAAGCAGGTGAGTCGGTACGCCACGATATTGTGCTCGGTCGTTGACATCCAAGTCAGGGCGGATCTGCGACAATTCAAGATTGCCGTAGGTCCATCGTGTTTTTACTTTGAGAAGATCGGCGAAGGTCTCGGGCATATGGACCAGGGATCGGCAGCCTTCGACCACACGGCGTTCTTGGGGCTGCGTCAAATTTCGAATAAATTTGTCGTCCGCGGTGATAGCCGGGAAATCTTTAAAGCGGGATCGGAGCGTGCTATCGATCGCATAGAAACCGCTGCCCATGATCGCATTGCGAACATAGGGCAATGACCGCCACAAGCGGTAATAGCCTGCTAGAAAAGGATTACGGCCGCGATAAGCATGATTGGCAGTCGGAGCGGCAATGCGGCAGTACGGATCTTTGAATGCGTCGGCAACATTTTGCAGCGCGTTCACGCTCAATTGAATATCGGCATCCACATAAGCACGCGGAAAAAACTTCGCGGCGCGATCGCCAAGGTTCAATGCATGCGTCTTGCTTCCCACGGATGATTCGATCACCTGTATTGGTCCAGATACTGCCCTGGCGCGTGCCGCAGTGTCATCGGAACAACCATTGGCAACGACAATAATCTGAAGCGGTCGGTCTATCTTGCTGGCTAAAATAGAGCGCAACGTCGCTTCTATCACTGCCGCTTCATTGTGCGCCGGGATGATAAGGCTAAAACCGTTCATTGATCTCACTTCACTTCCAACTCACCGTTCGATGATTGCTTCTCCTGATGACCGCTGCATCAAGCATCATCTAAGCCCACATGCGGCAAATCCTATACCTCTATACAAACAAAGTTCATAACACGCGAACTTTTCAAATCAACAATTTTATGAACCCATTTTATTCGCAAAACCTGCACATCTCATCGAGTTGTCATCCTTTTTATCGGCATGAATTGCCCGGAGAATGATGTCAATTCTATCGAGGTTATCCCAATGTATTCAAAGCTCCAGGCGCAGCAGTATGTTGCACGTTAGATCAACCTGAGCCAGCATTTATCCGCCTCGTTATATCGCTTCATCAGACGGGAGAACCACTCTTCCCAAAGGTTGGCTAAAGCTCCGATAATAAAAGTATAAAGCAATTCCCGCCAACATTCCAGTAAAAGTTAGTATAGGTAGTTTAATGTAATTGTTCTTGATCGGTGGAGAAATGAAGTTTTGTCCGCAACTCCGCCAATCTGGCGTATCGAACGGGCGATGGTGTGTCGGGTTCTTCGTCGCGTTTGACCCCGGTGCATCGGATCACTATTGTGGGTTCTTTCCGGCTTAGCGTCATTTGAAACTGCATTTGAAGCCACCTTCAAACCCCGGCTTAATCCCATGATCGAATCCTTCGAAGACTACGAGAAAAAAGAAAAATGTGGTCTCTTCGGCATCTGGGGGCTCTCTGAGGCATCTCAGGTTTGCTACCAGGGCCTCTTTGCCCAGCAGCATCGCGGTCAGGAGTCGGCCGGGATCGTCGTTTCCGATGGCAAGCAGCTGAACGGACACATGGGCATGGGTTTAGTGAGCCAGGTCTTCAATACACGAATGTTGCGCGAAGAATTGGTGGGAATGGCCGCGATCGGGCATGTTCGCTATTCCACAACCGGTTCCAGCAAACTTTGCAATGCTCAGCCTCTTCTTCGCCAGTACCGACTTGGCCCGGTTGCCGTCGCCCACAACGGCAACCTGATTAACGCTCAGCTTCTCCGCCAGCAGTACGAAGAATACGGGCATATTTTTCAAAGCACGACCGACACCGAAATCATCGTTCATCTTTTGGCCAAACCCACTCACGCCCAGAAGCACGATCCTTTAATTCACGTTTTAAAACATTTGCAAGGGGCATTCAGCCTTCTCTTTTTGTTCCCGGATCGAATCGAAGCCTGCCGTGATCCGTGGGGAATTCGACCACTCGCGATCGGTAAGACCGCACAGGGCCTCTGGTGCGTCGCCAGTGAGACGTGTGCCTTTGATGCGATCGGCGCAACCTATATTCGAGATGTCGAGCCGGGTGAGATTGTGACGATCAGCGATGCCGGCATCAGCAGCCGAACCTTCGACGCCCCTGCCGAGGAGCAGGCCCATTGCGTCTTCGAGCATGTCTACTTCGCCAATCCGGCCAGCAAGATTTTCGGTCAGAACGTTCACACGATCCGCAAGGAATTTGGTCGGCAGCTCGCTCGTGAGGCCGGTGTGAAAGCCGACTACGTTATGCCGATGCCCGACTCCGGTCGATCGGCGGCTCTGGGTTACTCGATGGAATCCGGGATTCAGTTTGAAGAAGGGATTGTCCCGAATCGTTTTGTTGGCCGCACGTTCATTTTGCCGAACCAGGGGCAGCGCGACCGGGCCGTGGCGATGAAGCTGAACATCATTCCCGACGTCGTGCAGGACAAGCGAATTATAATCGTGGAGGATTCGGTGGTCCGCGGAACGACAACCCGCTCCAAAATGCTCGCGCTTCGAAACGCCGGAGCGAAGGAAATTCATCTGCGCGTTTCCTGCCCGCCGATTCGCCATCCCTGTTTTTATGGCATCGACTTCCCCACGAGCGAGGAGCTGATCGCGCACAATCGCACGGTCGATGAGATCAAGGATTTCCTGGAGGTCGATAGCCTGGCCTATCTTTCGCTCGACGGAATGCTCGCCTGTATGGACAAATCCAAAAACAATTATTGCACCGCCTGCTGGAGCGGTGAATATAAGATCCCCATCGATCAACCTCAATCCAAGTTCAGCTTCGAGCGGGATCAGTTGAAAATGTTCTAATCGGCGGCGCGGATTCATCGGCCCTGTCTATAGCGCTTCATGGACCGACTTTGGCTCATTACCGATTTTCCCTGGTGGCATCTGGTCATCCGTGCTGTCGTGGTTTACATCGCGGTGTTGCTCTTGCTTCGCATCGCCGGGAAGCGACAAGTCGGGCAGATGAACATGACCCAACTGGTCGCTCTGCTGCTCATCAGCAATGCCGTCCAGAATTCCATGAATGGCGGAGATAATTCGATCACCGGTGGAATTATCTCGGCCACCGTGTTGATCATTCTCAGCTTCTTCTTTTCATTCCTGACGTATCATTCCAAAGACTGGGAAAACTTCGTGCAGGGAAGCCCCACGCTATTGATCCACCACGGTCGGCTATTGCATCAAAATCTGCGGCAGGAACTCATGACGGTTCGCGAATTGCGAGTTCTCCTCCGCAAACAGGGGATTCACGAATTATCGGAAATCGAAGAAGCCGTACTGGAAAGCGATGGGTTTGTCAGTGTCACGCGTAAAAGCGATCCAACACCACCCGTCTAATACGACTATTTCGCGTCAGATTCGGGCACCATCTGATAACTCACAAACGCCAGATACTTACTGTTCGGCGACCACGAAGCCACGTTGATCGTTCCCTGCCCGCCAAACAGTTTCGCCAAAACGGTCGTCTTCCTGGTTTTAAAATCCATCAGATGAAGGGCCACATCTTTATTCTCAGGATGATCACCGGCCCCTTTTTCGTAGGTCAGAAAAACCATCTGCAATCCGTTCGGTGAAATGTGGGGAAACCAGCATTCAGAATCCGGCTCATCCGAAAACTGTTCGGCTACCGAACCATCCGGCTTCATTCGCCAAATTTGCATGAGTCCGCCGCGATCGGAATTGAAATAAATGTATTGCCCATCGGGTGAATATTCTGGACCGTCCGCTTTCGTCCCGACGGCTGGAGTAATCAAACAAGTTTCAGATCCTCCGTCTGCTGGGATGCTGTAAATGCCGTAGGATTTGTTCCGCTGCGCACAGTATACGATCGATTTGCCATCCGGTGCCCAGCCATGAAACCAGGATTGTTCCATGCCGGTGATGCGTTTGGGCTCGCCGCCTGTCGACGGAAGTATGTAGATGATCGATGGCCGTGATTTGCCGACCGTGACCGATTGATCGCTGATCGCCAGCCATTTCCCATCCGGCGAAATTCCATGATCATTGTTGATTCGATTCAGTGAACCCAAATCAACCGCCTCGGGCGGCTTGCGAATTGAAGTGGTTCGCACGCCCGGCAGTTCGGCCTGAACCTTGTAAAGTTTGCCGTTGTTGTTGAAAAGCAGCGTATTCGTGTCATCCTGCACCCAATTCGGGGCTTCCAGGCGGGTGGGTTGTGTGACTACATGAACCACCCGACGATCCTTCGATTGGATGCTGATCGTTTCAAGCGTGTTGATCAAAGTCGTTTTGCCCGCGATGGGAGCAAGCGGGGTGATCTCGACATTCGAGAACGCCGCTTTTTCAATTCGACCGGTATTGTGCGCCGAAACGCCAAGGCCGATGTAAAAATCACCGGTCAAATCAATCCGGGCCGCGCCGCCAGCGGGCCGCAAATTGGATTCTCCATCCGCGATGGACATGGAAATATAGTTGCCCCGTTTCACAAGTCGAAGCCGTTTGGGCCCCACGACATTGCATTGTACTTCGTGCGTGACGGCACCTTTTGCATCGCGCCATTGGAGGCTCGTCAGACCATCGCCATGCTTGGCTGCATCCGCATAGGCAGAATCCGAATCGAGCGACTGCCGAATGACCAGGCACGCTTTTCGATGAGGATCGGGCGTCCCCGTTTCAGGGCTCGTTCCGACAAACTCCAGGTTTGCCGTGATGCTCACATCGCCCGAAACTTTCTTGTAGACATACTGAAAATGATCCGAAGTGGACCACATGTTCTGACCCCCACCGAGCACCGTGTAGGTTTTTGTCTGATCGTCAAATTGAATCGAACCGGGGCCGATGGTGGAAGGCACACCGACATCTGCGTGCTCCGCAAATAGACCCAGTGAAGGCGCATCCGCCGCGCGGAGAGCGTTGCCAAATCCAACACAACTGAGAACAAACAATCCGCGCGCAAAAATTCGCTTGCCTAGAGCACGTTTCAGGTGGGTAAGCTGCCCGATGTCGGGTGCCACAGGTCGCGGTACTCCGAGACCTGTGCCT
>JBBRMF010000098.1:0-16910 GCA_038230975.1 Tepidisphaerales bacterium | reverse complement strand
CTCTATAAACCCGACCGTCATCGGCGGGCATTATCGATGGACCCGACCCCGATCGAGATCTTCGCAACAGTTCCAGCCACCCGGGGCGACCGAGGCGGACAGCGCCATCCCCCAGAAAACCCCGAACGCCCCACGGAACCCATCCGATCCTCCACCGACCAGGTGGGCGCAGCATGCAGGATGACAAAGGGTGCGTGGCGTCCGAAGTACGCCAAAAAGCATGGGCCCGTACGCATCCAGAGCTTCCCGCCCGGCGTCGTGATCCCTCGGTCTGTTCGAATCTATTCCCGAGCCGGACACTATCTGCTGCACTTCTGGGATCCCTCGGTGAAGCGGACGCTGTATGACCGAGTTGAGGGGGATCTGATCGACGCCATCGCCCGGGCGCGGCAGATTTCCCAGCGTCTTAACGATGTTCGCTCTTCAGGATACGCCGGTCGGCGCTTGACACACGCAGAACTGGTTCAGCAGTTCCGCCGGGATTTGAACCGCCGGGCCGATGCTCAATCCATCGCTTCTGCCACCGCGCGCCGATATGCCTCGGCCCTGGAACATTACCTCCAGTTCACGCAGAGCCCTCGGAAGATTTCGGCGTATCCCTACGCGGCGCGCGTGGACCGCGCGTTCGCGCTGGAATTCAGCGCTTTCCTGTCGACGCGACTGGTTTCTCCGAATGGCCGCTCGAACAGCACTCGCCTGAAAATGAAAAGTCAGGATTTTGTGCTGGATGCGGTCCGCGCGCTTTTCGAGTGGGCGGCGGACCCCGATCGGGGTCATCTGCTGCCAGACGGATTCCGGAATCCCTTCCGTCGGCAGATCATCGAACGCCGGCGCGTGGCCAAAGACATGGCGGGAGAACCGGATATCACGATCACCATGGCCGCGGAGTTCCTGCGGGCCTGCGATGACTGGCAACTGCGCGTGTTCAGCCTGCTGGCACTGTATGGCCTTCGGCCCAGCGAACTCCATTTTTTGTTCCATGAACAGATGGATCGCCAATTTCTGAATGTCAACTGCATCGAGTCGCTGGGGTATATGACCAAGGGTCGGCGCAATAAACGACTCCCATTGCTTCCAGAGGTCTCTGCGCTGCTTTGGCCATCTGCTCACCCATCCGCCCAAGGCCTTCTCTTTTGTCGTCGGCCATCGAGCGATGGCGTCAAAAAAAGAACGTTGGATACCCGTTTAGCCGGACTGGCCTCGGAATTTGCGCGCCGCTGTGAAAAAGACCGAGCGATGGGTGCCTGTGAGCGGATCGTCATTCGCGATCGCCTGCTTCAGGAGGCGGGGGGATTGACCTACAAGCGGATACAGGGGGAGTTCACCCGGATTTCCAAAACGCTTGGGTGGCCGGTGGAAGCGACGATCAAGGATTTTCGTCATGCGTGTAACACCGCCTTGGCCAACGGGGGCATGCCCGAGCACGAGCGCCGCTATCTGCTCGGGCAAAACCCCGGACGGGGCGCTATCGTGACTTACACGCACCTCAACAAAACCGCCGAACATTACCAGGCTGCCGCGGCGCGGGAACTGGCACCGTTGATCGAGGTACTGCGCAGCCGCGCTGTGAAGGGCCACCCACCCCCCTGACCCCGGCTGGGTGGCCCGACACGATCACGCCCCACGGCTCCGCGTCATCCATCGGATTGGGTTGAGCCGGTTTGCGCATGGTGTTTCAGCCAGCGCTGCAGGATCTCCGTCGCCGGTCGGGTGCGCATCGCATCGAACAGCTGACGCCGGATCGTCGCCGGACTCGCATGGGTATAGATCCCGGTCATGCCGAGGGGGCCCTTGCCCTTGGCATCGCCGAACGGGATATGACCCATCAACTGGTTGCGGATCAGTGGATCGACATTCGTTTCCTGCAGCCGCGTGGCAAACATGTGCCGCAGGCTCTTGGGCGCAGTCACCTGGGGCAGCTCGATCGCCGCCGTCAGTTTCATGAATTCCCCGCGAAGACGATCTTCACGAAGGAAACCCATCTCCACCCAGAGCCGTTTCGCGAGCCGTCGCTGCTGGGCGCGGTCGACGCGTTTTGACTCCACATTTTGTAACGCGTTACGCCGTTCCAACTCGGCGCGGAGGGGGGCGGATGCCAGCTTCGCCATGGCGCATCCCTCCCCGACGTCAGACCGCCTGCGCTGAAAGAGGGGTCCCGTGCAGCGATCCCGAAAGCGGAACCGGAGAATCTCGACCAGTTCCGGAATGAGCGGAATCTGGCGCTCGTTGCGGGTTTTGACTTGCCATCCGAGTTCCGGCTTGTTTCGCACGTGCACCCAACCTTCCCCGAGGTTGACGTTCTCAGACAGAAGTAGATGGGTTAATTCACCGGGCCGCATCCCGGTGTACATCAATGTGGCGAAGATCGGGAGTTGCCAGTCATCACAGGCCTCGAGGAATTGACACTCCTGCTCGGCGGTAAAGAGCGTGATCGGTTTGGCATCCTCGATGGGAATCCGGTCAATCTGGATCGTGGTGAAAGGATTTTCCGAATAGGGCGGAAGATGACGGCGCTTGAGCGCGAAGCTGAACAGGGTGCGGCAGACTTCCAGAACAAACTTGATCCCCTTGTCCTTCAAATGACGTTTGGCGGTGTGGGCGTGACCGTTCGGAGCCACCTTGAGTTCGCGTAGGTACCGCACGCAAGCCTCGGCGTGGGTTTCGCGAAACTGGGAAACATGCTTGATCGGTTGGACATCGCGGATGAAGCGGAGCAGATGTTCACTGGCGCTGCGATATCGATCGATCGTCGAGACCGAGGAGCGCAGCACGTGTTCGTGATGCTCCAGCCAGCGCGTGCGGAGTTCGGGAATGCCGATCGGCTCAAAGCTCGTGGCCGCAGGCGCACCCACTTCGAGCTGAGCGTTCACCTGTGCCGCCAGCTGCCGAGCGGCATTCTTGTCAGGGCCGACCCGTACCTGCCGCCGCCGGCCGTTTTCAAAGTACCGCAGACACCAGGTCTTGCCGCGTGAATAAAGGGTGACGCGTCCCACCCGGAGACATTTGGAATGGACCATCGAGGAGTCCTCGCAGAGAAGCCCGCCGTTACAAAGCGCTACAAATAGCGCTACAAACCGACGTCTCCGGGGGGACCCCAGGAATGCAAATGCCCGTGATTCCAGTACTTAGGAATCACGGGCGACAAGATCAGCGGAGAGGGCGAGATTCGAACTCGCGTGACGGTTTAAGCCGCCAACAGCATTTCCAGTGCTGCGCCTTCGGCCACTCGGCCACCTCTCCAGACTACCCTCACGGGTAAGAGAAAGAGTTTAGCGGAATTTTCGCCGCTGTCCAAGCGTCTTGGAATGAATACATTTTGAGTTTTTGAGTCGACCTGAGTTGAAACAAGCCGCTACTATCAAATCCGCGCTGCGGGCGTCCGCTGCGAGAGATGGATACGTTCCAATGGATCATGGAAGGAAAGGTCATGCCTACACGTACTGCAGATGCCGTTTGGACTGGAAGTCTGATGGAAGGAAAAGGACAACTTACCGTCGGAAGCAAGGCGTTTAGTGGTTCATACGATTGGCGCGGCCGTGTCGGTGATGGGGCGGGCACCAATCCGGAAGAACTACTCGGGGCGGCGCACGCGGGATGTTTCTCGATGGCGTTGTCGCATGAATTATCGCAGGCCGGGCATGTTCCGACCCGCGTGCATACGATCGCGAAAGTGATCTTCGATAAAAAAGGAGATGGGTTTGCCATCACTCGAATCGATCTGCAAACCGAAGTGCAAGTGTCCGGATTGGATGATGCGGCGTTTCAGAAATTCGCCGAGGGCGCTAAGGAAAACTGCCCGGTGTCCAAGGCTCTGGCATCAACGCCGATCACGCTGGAGGCGAAACTGATTTGAGAATCAATTGTGGCACGCGCTGGAAGCCCGTGCCACAAATACGTCATGTAGTCATGTAGGTTGGGTGTACTCACCCACAGATTGCCCCATGGTGCGAATTATAGACGGTGGGTGCGTACACCCACCCCACATGGCCGTTTCAATTCAACGTATCGCGGAAACACTTTTTTCGGCGGGCCATCAGCGCCGTTCCTGCCAAGCCGATGAAACTCAGGCAGGTGGGTTCCGGGGTCAGCGGACCGGTGATTCCCAGATCTGCGCTGATTTGATCGATGGCCTGTTGCTCCGGTTCGTGGGGAAGCAGTGGGTTGATCTGCGCGCTCCACCCATCGCCGACGATGGAAAATTCCATCGCCATATCGTTCGGGCTGAGGATGGACTTGATGGCATTCCATTCATCGAGCGTCCACTGTTTCGCCCGCGGATCGGCGCGGAAGGCCTCGACGACGGCTTGCGAAACGCCGCCCTGCGTGAGGTAGCCGTTGGGACTCCATTCATAAACCGCTTCACTGAGACCGGAAGCGGTGGCGTCGGCTTTTTCTTTGGCCAGATACTGTTTTTGACGAACGAGATCCCCGTACAGCGCAGAAATGACCTGGTCCACGCTGCTCGCCGAGGAAAGATTGTCTGCCGGGTAGAAACCAATGCCCTGATACTTGTACAGTGACGTCACCGCGCTCGGTCCGAATACGCGATTGATGGCTTGTTTTTCCTGATCCACGAAATATTGATCCGCTCCTTGCGAACCTAAAAAACCCGCGACGCGGGTCTTGTCCGTGAATTCATTCTGAAAGATCTGCATCACGTTGGCCGAAAGGAGGCCGGCTTCCTGGCTGGTGCGCGTAAAGTCGTCGCCGGCAATGACGCGGGGATCGATCTTGGCTTGCGCGAGAATCCATTTGGGGTGCGTGAATGCCGTGTTCCAATTCTCATTGCCATATTCGACGACGACCTGCTTCCCCGGTGCCAGCGACGCGGCAAATTTGTCGGCCACCGCCTTCACGTAGCTATCGCTGGCGTTCACGGGGATGTTGATCCACACCTTTTTCAGGTTGGCCTGCTGATTTGACCAACCGATAATATCATCGAAGCTGTTTCCGACGTTGCTGATGTTCTGGCCGCTGGGGAGTAAATCGCCGGCGCTGACCGGGGCGCTGTTGTTGTTGATATTGTTGTTATTCATCCATCGGACGGCCTGGTACTCGTTCAAATAACTCGCGTAGCTCGGCGTCAGGCCGTTCAATGTGCCGCCGGGTTGAACAACCGAAACATTGGAGATGGGATTGGTTGTGCTGGCCCCGGTGAAATCAATCTCACCGCCGCCGGTCAACCGCCCGCCGGCAGGATGAGTGAGTGTGAAGTTAGCCGAGTAGTGAGTGCCATTGATCTGCACATTCGTGAGATTGGAAAACATCCCTGACAGGTTCGTGGCGATGGCAGCGGGATTCGTGGCCGTGAAATTGAGCGTGTAACCCGCGGCGCTCGGGTAGTTTGATGCGCCGCTGAAGATTCCGACATCACCGGTAATAACCGGTGCCAGTCCCGTGACGGTGCCAGCCGGCGCGGGGTTATATCCCTGCGTGATTTGTCCGGGATATCGCAGTGGGACCGAGTCGGTTGGATACGATCTCAAAAAATCCACGAATGTTCCGGTATTGGTCCCAAATGTTTGAGCCTGTACCCGGAGACATGCCGCGGAGAGGGTGGCGATCAGAAGCAGTCGCTTTTTCATGGGGCGAATTCCAAGGCTGACGATGAAGCGACCTTCGAGCGTAAACGATCGCGAGAGTCGAGTGACGTTAAGAACTTGTATCGGTTAAACAAGCTGGATTTTATAACCTGCGAGGTCTTCAACGCATGGGCGCACAACATGCCGCCGACGATTGCCGCGATAATCGATCGAAGCCGCGCTCAGCAATTTCTACGTTGAGATCTCGGAATTTCAAGGGGTGAAATTCGCAGGCCAGGATTATTCCGCCGACTGGGTAAGCGATATGACAGTGAAGTGCGAAAACATCTTCCAGTGGCCCGCAGTTATTTTTTGCGTGCCTTTTGCTCGGTCTCGCGGGCGATCTTCGCATATTCTTCGAGGGTAACCACCAGCTCACTCAGGGATTCGCCTTCGACTTGTAGAGCGCTTTTTTCAGACCAGTGCCATTGCTTTTCATCGGAGGCGACGCGACCCCGCCGAAAGAGCTGGGAAAAGAAGTTTAGATCGGGAACATATTCCACCTCTTCGTAATAAACCGGAGGAAAAGGCCGCGGGGGAAGACCGTCGTCGAGCTTGCCGCGCTTATAATTCGGGTGGTGGGCGATGCCGATCTTACCGCGGATCACTTTCGGAATCGGCTGGGGCTGTCCGCGGTTCATCCAGGCCGTAACGCGATCGGCGACGATCTGCAGATGCAGCGCCGGAGGTTTCGTATCGATCCATTTGTCAATCGCCTTGATCAGAGCAGCCATCGATTTGCGACTTTCATAGCCGGCCTCAACGCGCTGGGCTTCATCTTCCAATCGGGCAACCAATGCTTCACCGTTCCGAGGCAGACGGCCGTAAAGCGCATCCCGGTAGGCCAGTACCGGCGCGTTTCGGGTTTGCCAGGGTTCGATGAGGTCGGTGAGTTTTTGAGTCAGGGCAACGGAATCCTCAGTCGATCTAACTTGCTTCAAGTAAGCATCGAGTTCTTTTTTGTCGGCCATGCTCAGGCCCGGACGCGGAATAGGCTTGCCTACATTGAGATAGGCCACCGATGCGTCGTGTGCCAAATCGCCTTCAAATTTTGACGGAACGCCGGAGAGAAGTTGCCATTTGATATAGCTGTCAGTAGGTGCATCGGCACTGAACACCGTGTTGAGTGTGTCCACGAGGACTTCCGGAACGATCAGCCGTTCAGGTGGATTATCGATAAAATAATTGCTCGTGGCGCGGAGCGTAATCTTTGAATCGTTCGCGTGGGCCAGAATCTCTTTCTGAAGCGCGGTGATGGCGATACCAAGGGCGGCCTTTGAGGCTTTGACGGCTTTGGGATCAGGTTTAACCGCGACGCGATTTTCCGGAACGACTGGGACACAATCGCCAGCGTACCCCGGCGTCGCCAAGAGGAGCCAGCCCACCCAGGTGCAACGAGAAAAATTCGACCGCATAATAACTCCTGAACGACCGGCGGAACGACGAAGCTCACGGGGGCGGTTTCGTAACGCTATCCCCCGATTCGGCTCATCTGCTGATTCCCACGCATCGAGTGAACATCGGGTTTAAGCCGGACGCATTCAGACATTGCATGGGCCAAAGCATCTCGACGTTCACGCGGATCTGTGGAACGGCGAAGCAGATCTCGAATCTCCACTTCACCCCCTTCAAAAAGGCACGAGCGGAGCACACCGTTGGCGGTCAGTCGAAGGCGATTGCAGGTGGCGCAGAAAGGAGCCGACATGGCGCTGATAAATCCGATCCGTCCGACCGGATTGCCAAGGGCCAGACGGTAGGGCACGGCTGGCCCGACACCGGATTCAGAGTCGCGATCCACCGGCACCAACGGACCAAGATCCGCTTCAATCCGCTCGCGAACTTCAGTTTCGGCGATAAACGAATCCTGGCCGCGATCCTGGGCACCGCAACCCCCGGCGGGTCCGATTTCTTCTTCGGCCACCTTCTTGGAAGAGCCCACGGCGTGCATCAACGCCGCATCCCCCAACGGCATGTATTCGATGAAACGAACGGTCAATTTTCGATCGAGCGTCAGGCGTGCGAAATCCGCAAATTCGTCATCATTCGTGCCGCGCATCGTCACGCAGTTGATCTTGAGCGAGTCCAGACCGACGGCTTGGCATTGATCGAGACCGCGCATGACCGTCGAAAGATCTCCGGTGCGCGTGATTCGACGAAAGCGATCAGTTTGCAGGCTATCAAGGCTGATGGTCACTCGATCAAGACCGGCATCTTTCAACGGTTGCGCGAGTTCGGTCATCAGCATGCCGTTGGTGGTCAGGGAAAGATCTTCAATCCCGTCGATTTCCCGGAGAAGTTTGACTAAGTCGACCAACCCGTGCCTTACGGTGGGTTCACCGCCGGTGAGCTTGAATCGCCGGATGCCATGAATGTCGATGGCGGCTTTCACGACATCCGATATCTCTTCAAAGCTGAGGATGCCCTCCTTCGGCAGCCATTGCACGCCTTCTTCCGGCATGCAATAGAGACAGCGGAAGTTGCACCGATCGGTGATGCTGATGCGCAAAACCCGCACTGCTGAAATGGACTGGGGGCCCGTATCGAAATGGGATTCGGCCGAGCGACTGGCCACGGAATTAGTTTCAAGCAAAGGCAAGCGCATCGATCAAATCCTTACAGGTACAATCCTGGACCGCATTTTATAATAGCCGGTTTACGGCCTGGCGTGTAAATTTGTCTCAACCGAGGTCGATTGATCCTGACATTATGGTGGACTGAGCGATATCGTTCGACTAAAAAACCTGGTATTTTGTACGGTTGACCGATTTGGGTTCAATTGTACGATGGCTACAGTGCCAAGGCATCAAATGTTTTCGTGGAACACCGAAGGAGTAAATATGAAACGAGTTTACGGACGTATGCCGTTGTGGATAACCACTGTTGCGGCAATAGCTCTATGCATCACTACGATTCAGGCTCAGGTTCTGGACATGGTGCCGAGCGACGCGCTGGTCGTCTTTCGGATCAAGAACTTGACCGAATTCAACGACAAAGCCGCCGCACTTGCCAAGCAGTGGGGATTGGTTGAGATGGCTCCTCAAGCCGCCGACCCGCTTGGCGCATTGCTTGAGTCAGGTGGCATCACCAAAGGGCTGGATCGTAACTCCGATGCCGCCATCGTGTTGACCAATGGAGATCTGGACGGGGCACAACCTCCGATCCTGATTTTGCTGCCCGTTGCGGACTACGCGGCATTCGTTGGAAATTTCGCGGATGCCAAGAAGGAAGGGGATCTGGACGTTTTCAGCATGACCGTCAAGGGTGAAAAAGAGAAAGAATCCACCTATTCCGCCCACTGGGGCAAATATGCCGCATTGAGTCCGATCAAGGAACTCCTGGCCAAAAAGCCTGATGGGTTCAAGGCGACCGGCACCGCAGCCAGGGAATTGGCGAGCAAAGATGCCGTGACGCTCGTCAACTTTATCGTACTTGGCCCAAAACTCGATAAAAAGTTGAAAGAACACAAGGACACGATTCTCAGCGACGTCGAAAAGAATTTCACTAAAGACGAGAAGACTGCGAAGTATGCACCTTTGATCAAGGCTGTTGTGATTCAAGGTCTGGCCATGGGCGAAGAATTTCTCGCAGACTCAACCGCTGCCGCCTTCAGCTTGAACTTGAGCAAAGATGGAATCGGAATGTCCGTTCTGGCGGATTTCAAGAATGATTCGTACCTCGGCAAGTCATTCTCCGGCATAAAGGGAACCGATGGCCCGCTATTGGCCGGCCTGCCGGATGCAAAGTACATCTTCTTTGCCGGCGGAAGCCCCGCCGGCGCGGAAGGTAAGAAAATGCTCGAAGATCTGCTTCGCCCAATCGAAGCGCAGCTTGCGACAAGCGGTGAAGAATTGAAGCCCATCGCCAAGATGCTCGAATCCATGAAGCAGGCGATGACCGCGAATAAAGGTCAGGTCGTCGGTTTAATTGCTCCCACGGGCGCGCTGGGAACGGCTTCCTTGATTCAATCGGTGAACGTCGCCAAGGGCGACGCCAAAGTGCTTGCCACCGCGCAACAGCAAATGATGGAAGCCCAACAGCAGTTGATGACTTTGATCCCGAACCAGCCCAAGACCAAAACCGTCTACACACCTAACGCAAAAACGATCGACGGTGTATCGTTCACGCAGTTCACGACGGAAGTGAGCGGTGACGAAGGAACTGCCGCACAGGCCAAACAGATGATGGCGATGATGTACGGGCCGAATGGTGCCACGGGTTACAACGGTATCCTGGATGACCAGCATCTGCTGACTGTTCTCGGTCTGGACGACACGCAAATCAGCGCTGCCATCAAGGCCGCCAAGGAAAACACCGAATCCGTTTCCAAGCTGGAAAGCGTGCAGATGGTCACACGCAACCTCCCAAAGAGCCGCCTCGGTGTGGTGTATTTTGACCTGGGCCAGTTGGTGACCACCGCCACGAACTACGCCAAGATGATGGGCATGCCAATCCCCATCAACATCAAGCCCGACCTGGCTCCGATCGGTATTACCTTTGGCACGGATGGCCCCGCCGTTCGCGAAGATATCTTCGTCCCGGCTGACCTGGTCGAAGCCATGGTCACCACCTCGATCCAACTTCGGATGATGGGTGCTGGCGGCCGTGGGAAACCCGGTGGGCTGTAAGAAACTTTCTGTTGCAGGTTGTATCTGGAACTAACAAAGCGGGCGGCCTTCGCGGGTCGCCCGCTTTGCCGTTGATGGATGTCATGTATAGTCATCGCCGTTGACGACCTGTAAATCACCGATATACTCAGTGGATGCCCAGCCCGGTACGATTCGCAATCGTGCGCAGTCTTTTCGAAAGCCATGGCTGGTCATTGATCCGCGTGACTGGGTCGCATCACATTTTTTCCAAGTCCGAAATTGGATCTTTCTCAGTACCCGTGCATAAAGGACAGGTAAAGCATGGCTATTACAAGCAAGCGAAAAAACTCTGCGGCAAAGAATAACGCCCTCGATCGTCCGTTTGACCCGCACATTCTTCGCGATGCAGAAGCGATGGTAAAAAACTATCAAGTGGCGGTGTGGTTCGATTCCGAAGAAGGAGAATGGTATGGGCGTGGTGTCGAGCTCCCGCTGGTCATGGGTGACGGTGCAAATGCTCAAAAGTGTGTGATGAACACTCAGGAGGCGTTGAGAGCCGTTGTGGCCACAATGCTGGAGCGCGGCGAAAAACCTCCCGTAGCCATCAATACTGCGAACAACCGTACGGAGCAAATCAATCTCCGCCTGACTCCCGCAGAAAAATTGCGACTTGAGGACTCTGCGCAACGTGGGGGATTTCGAGGCGTTTCCGACTACGTACGAGCGGTTGCGCTAAGCGCACGGTAAAACACGCATCGCTCGCACAGCCATACCCATTTGGCTGATTCAATTTCCAAACAGCTCTCTTACCTTCGCCCCGATGTCCTCACTCCGCATTAAACTTTCACCCACCAATACCGCGCTCACGCCCACCGCCGCCAGCTTCTGAATATCGGCGTACGTGTGGATGCCGCTTTCACTCACCAGCACACTGCGATCTTCAACCAGCTCGGCCATCCGCAGTGAGTTGCCTAAATCGGTTTTGAACGTCCGCAAATCGCGGTTATTAATCCCGAGCAAACTGTAGCTCTTGTGCGGGAAGCCAATGACCCGATCGCGCACCCGAATCAAATTTTCCAGATCGTGAACTTCAATCAACACCGTCATGTGCATTTCGGTCGCCAGAATCTGCAGGTCGATCAATTCGCTCATTTCAAGGCATTCGGCGATCAACAAAATCGCATCCGCCCCGGCCGCACGCGACTCATACACCTGATAAGGGGCGATGATGAAATCTTTGCGCAACACCGGCAATTTCACCGCATCGCGCACGGCATGGATGTAACTCAGATGCCCCTGGAAATATTTTTCATCCGTCAACACGCTCAGCGCATCGGCCCCGTTGGCGGCGTATGCCTTGGCAATCTCCACCGGATCAAAATCCTCCCGAATCACTCCGGCGCTCGGCGAGGCTTTCTTAATCTCCGCGATCAAATTCAACGGCTTGGCATTCTTCCCCGTCGGTTTATGGCTCACCGCATGAAAAAAATTGCGCGGGCGGCCGAGCGTCTCAATTTCTTCCTTCAGCTGTTCAATCGGTCGTCGCGGTTGACGATCGGCGATTTCTTCGCGCTTGGTCTGAACGATTTTGTCGAGAATGGTATTCATAAAATCGGAACCGTGGCAAACATCATAGGCGTGCGTAGAATGCGATGCTATTGTGGTAACGGCTAACTCGCAAGCCGCCGCTTGCGGCTTAACCAGTTTTCAAACCGGAAGGCCTGAATGTTCATTTTGTCCGCGGGGATCGGCATCCTTGCCGCCCGCACCGCAACCCAACCTTCAACGGCCGGCGCCGACATCAATCCCGTCGCCACCGCCGTAGTTCTATTCGCGATTCTGTTCTTCAGCGCTCTTTCACTCGTGCTTGCCATCCGGTTCGGCGTGTTTCACCGCGCGAACATCGTAGGTCCGGATCGCCTCCCGAACCAAGGTGCCGGCATGCTTTTGGGGGTCTTATTTTTCACGCTCGTCGTTTGGATGTGCGCTCAATCCGCGTATCTCACCTACCGGCAATCTCAATGGCGAAAAGAAGGAATCAACGATCTCTCAACTCACACCGAAACGCTCCTCAATACGCAAGATTGGGCCACCCTCAGCACCCTTCCCCCGATGCTGGGCTTTGCCTTCATGCTCGGCGCAGGGGCATTTCTGAACAGAGGTTGGTTGGATCGGCTGGGAATCAACGCCCGAAACTTCTGGCCTGGAATCCGCAGCGGCATCATCGGATTTCTCATCGCAGGCCCGCCGGTGTTCTGGACACTGATACTCTTGAACGTCTTGTACCAATTCATCCAATATGACCATCCGACGGAACATGTACTCCTCAAAAGCCTCGGTCAAGCGGAACATCGCGGTGCCGGGTTGCTGATCGCCCTGGGTGCTACGATCTGCGCCCCGCTGTTTGAAGAATTTTTGTTTCGCGGACATCTTCAAACCCTCGTGCGCCACATGCTGATGCGGCTTCATTCCAAGCGTCCGCCCATTGAAGTTGAACCGGCGCCGGTCCTACTCACCTTCGGAAGTAGCGAAATCCCCCCATTGCTGGCTACGAGTATTGCGCCTGTTCTTGCACAGAACCCGTTGCTTCAACCGGCCCCATGGCACGGATGGGTTGCCATCTTTATCACGTCATTGATCTTCGCCGGCTTTCATCCACTCTGGATGTGGCCACCCATTTTCGTACTATCGTTAGGATTGGGATATATCTACGA
The DNA here is from genome assembly GCA_038230975.1 of Tepidisphaerales bacterium. GTDB lineage: Bacteria > Planctomycetota > Phycisphaerae > Tepidisphaerales > Tepidisphaeraceae > JANXVV01. The sequence continues at coordinate 4,028 of JBBRMF010000098.1, read as the reverse complement.
GCGCACCGGAAACTTGTGGGCAACCATCACGATCCATTGCCTGTTCAATTCACTGGAAACGTTGCAATATCTCCTGCTGATGCGCGGCCATTGAGCGCTATCTTTAAACACAATTCTGGAACACCATGCCACTCTCCATCGACGATCAACTTCTCGCCCTTGCCCGCCGTGCCGAACGAATTTTGTCTGAGCAGGACCTTCGTGCCAAGCTTAAAAAAAGCCATGAAACGGGGAAACCACTCCGCATCAAACTAGGCATGGACCCAACCGCCCCCGATGTGACGCTCGGTCATGCCGTGCCGCTGAGCATCGTACGGCAATTTCAGGAATGGGGGCACAAAGCCGTCATCATCATCGGTGACTACACCGCCCGCGTGGGTGACCCCTCCGGCCGCAATGAACTGCGCCCTATGCTTTCCGGTGAAAAGATCGATGAAAATGCCAAAACATATGTTATCCAAGTTGGCAAAATTCTCCGGACTGATCCGGAACATTTGGAAGTTCGCTATAACGGCGAATGGCTTGCTCAAATGAATCTCGTCGACATTATCAAGCTGGCCTCGCGCAAAACGGTCGCTCAAGTTCTCACACGCGAAGATTTTGCGAAAAGGTATCAAGAAGGAACGAAAATCGCGCTGCACGAAATTCTATATCCACTACTCCAGGGCTGGGACAGTGTGATGATAAACGCAGACGTCGAACTGGGAGGCAGTGACCAGCTATTTAACAATCTCGTGGGACGTGAATTTCAGATAGAAGAAAACCCCGGTGATCCGTTGGCCGGGCAAGTGGTGATCGTCACACCGCTGCTCGTCGGCACGGACGGCCATGTGAAAATGTCCAAGAGCAAGGGGAACTACATCGGCGTCACCGATGCCCCCGGCGATATGTTCGGCAAAATCATGTCGCTGCCCGATGCTTTGATGGACAGCTACTACACGCTGCTGACCCATCTGCCCGCCGAAGAATATAAACCTTTGATCGCCGCAAACCCGCGCGATGCAAAAGTGAAATTAGCCAAGTACATCATCGCCTGGCTGCACAGCACCGAAGATGCCGACGCCGCCGAGGCGGCCTTCATCAAGCAGTTCGTGAAAAAAGACATACCGGATGACATGCCCGAATTCGCAGTCGGCCCTGGCCCGCACAAAATTGCCCCGCTGCTCGTTACCGCAAAACTGTCCGCCAGCAACGGTGAAGCCATCCGCAAGGTCAAAGAAGGCGCCGTCTATTTCGATGGCGAAAAAATCCTCGATTTCCAGAAAGAGCTCACTCTGGAAAAGTCAGTAGTGGTCAAACTCGGAAGAAAGTACGCCAGACTCATCCTCTAAACGCGAGCGCCCCAATCCAATCCAAGCCGAGGTCGGAAGCCGTAGGCGACGGCTCGGGTTCTTCGGCACGGCAAACAACCTGGGCCGTCGACGGTATGTGAAGTTTATCTTTTTAGAACGAGCGGCCGTTAGGGCGGATCAACTTATAAGTGTACGGTGTGACGCTCAAAATGGCAGGAATACAACCTTGCCGTGCCACTCTTCAGCTTCACTGGCGGACCAGATCAATACAAGATTCTCAATCACCGCGCGAATGGCGATCGGTTGCTGTCGACTCATAACGCCTGCCTCGCGCCCGTTTCTCTTACTTTCTTAAGACGTTCAATGAGCGGGTCAGGATTGAGTTCCAGTTTGGAGCGCCACATCTTCCAAACATCATCCTGACGTTTCAGGTAATCAGTGACTTCCTCGCGGTGTCCAAGGTAAAAAACAATCGCTCCATAGACTTCTTCAAGCAACAGCGCGGGATATTGACGTTGTATCGATTCCGGGGATTCACCGATTTCAAACGTGGCCACAATTCCGTCAAGTTCCACGCCTGCAATGCCAACGCGCATTGCGCCCTTAGAGTCCGTCAGAATATAAGGCTTTGTTTCTGTCATAAAACCTTCGACAGATCGTACTATTGCATCTCAAACGCCGCCACTTCCTCACTATTCCGGACGAACAGTTTCCCATGTGCAACAACCGGATGATTCCACGATTTCCCTTCAATCGCCTGAAATCTCCCAATTTCATGCTGGCTATCCGGCTTGGCATCGAGCAGAACGACTTCGCCTTTTTCAGTCAGGATCAACAGCAGATCTTGATCGACCAATAGCAGCACTTGACCATTTCCGTAGCCGTGCGATCGCCATTTGCTTTTGCCCGTTTCGATGTCCATACAGGCGAAGACGCTGTTATCAAAGCCGTAGCAAAAACCTTTGTGGTAAACGGCATCGTTGTAATATGGGTTGAAGCTTTTACTGTACCACGGGCTGGTCGTTTTCCAGGCGGACCCGTCGTGAGTGACGTTAATGCGTCGGGTGCCCGCGCCGAACGAGGCGCCTAACAGAAAATCATGTTCGTTGATCGCGGTGGGTTGGGTCACGCGATTGGCATTGCCGGGAAGAGGAAAATCGTGATGCCAAAACGTCTGGCCCGACGCAGGATCGAGGCCGCTCAGTCCACTCTGATTGATGTACAGAATTTGTTCCACCCCGTCGATCGTCGTGAGCTGCGGCGAAGCATAACTCCAGCCATCGCCAGTCGACCAGGCAGGTTTGCCGGTTGCGGCATCGTAGGTGGCGATCGCTTTGCCCGCCGCGCCGGTAAGAACGGTCACCAATCCCTTTTGAATCAACGGCGAAGAAGAGAAACCGAACATGGGAAGTGCCGCGCCGGTATCCGCCACAAGATCGCGAGACCAGATGACCGAGCCATTGGATGGATCAAGGCAATTCAATTTGCCGCTGGCCCCCAGGACATACAGTTTTCCATCGGCGAACGTCGGCGTCGAACGCGGGCCATCTCCACCCATCGATTCGCTAAACCGGGTCTGGTCGGCATGCGACCAAAGCACTTCACCGGTGTCCGCGTTCATGCAGACCGTGACTTCCGACTCATTACGCTGTTCGAGTGTAAAGAGGCGATCACCCACGACGCACAGCGAGGACCAACCCGGACCGATGCCATGTTTCCACATCAGCTTCGGAGGACGGACCGCCCAATCCGTTCGAAGGGTGGCACCCGTTACTTTTCCGTCACGATGAACGCCACGGAACGCCGGCCAGTCGCCGTCGGAAAGCACAATGGCAGACGCGGAGAATGTGGTGGGAGACGACGTCTTGGATTTGGAAAGGCTGGCCAGATAGCGGTCTTCCGCCGTGGAGCTCCAACGCCAGGAGAACGCTGGGTGGATATCGCCCGTCAGGCCGTCCATGCGTCGCATTGTGAAAAAGCTCCAGCCGAGCAGCGCGATCAGGACCGCGCCGGATCTGACCAGCCGGGGATTCTGTCCGGAAGCCAATACGATCCAAAGGACCAATATCGAAATAGTGATCGGCATCGCCAGCACGATGATTCCCATGCCGCGCATGGTGGGATGTCCGAGTACCAAAGCGATCGCAGCTCCGACGACAAATGCGACGAACGCCGACAATCGCGTCGACCAGGGGAGTCGGCTGAAAAAGAGCAACCAGATCAGCGAAAGAACCGTGCCGACAATCGGTCCCCAGATCATGCCCATTAATCGGACCCCAGAGGGCGGTGCGACCCATTCCGGGATTTTGATGACCGCCCACATCGCCAGAATAATGATCAGGCCCGCCCGCCAACGAGGGAGTCTCGGCGCGGACTGCGTGGCATATTCTATCGTCCCGGATTCCTGCATGACCTTCTCCTCTTAAATGATTGCCTCATAGGATAGATGCAAGGTTCGCCAGCTTCCACCTGCCGAATCAATTCATTCATAATTTGGACCGATCTTCCTCGACTTATCGGACCCATCCACTTCCACGTCCCAATATCACTTCTCTAACTCCAATCGCATCGGTCACTTAAAAAATTCCGTTCCCTCCATTTGGCAATGCTCGGTGCGTATTGGATTTCTCTTTTGTCCGCGGTGATGGGCACCGCACTACGCAGTGAAACAGGAGTGAAGATCATGAACACGAATCAGAACCAATCCAACCGAGTGACCAACAACGCCGTGACCTT
>JBBRMF010000097.1:0-17050 GCA_038230975.1 Tepidisphaerales bacterium | reverse complement strand
GGTCCCGTCGGTTGAGATGTCGATCAAGCTGAGGGCACGAGTCGTCGTGTTGAACGTCTGCTTGCCGGCGAAACCGGTGAAGCCGTTGTACACGACATGCACATCACCCGTCGCCGGGTCATAGCTGAAGGCCAGCGTGCCCGGTGCGGGATTGAGCTCCGCGACTGCCGGGGAGGCCGAGTGACCCGTGAGGGTCGTTGCGGCTTTGGCGCTGGCAGTCTTGGCAAGGTACGAACCGTTGTTGAAGTTACCAGCGGAGTTGAAGATGTTGACGTCGGCAGAGTTGACGTTGCCGTCACCGTTCAAGTCACCGGCCTGGTAGCCCAGGGGGGTCGGTCCGCTGTTGAACAATCCAAACGTGTTGAACAGAGTTACGTCGTAGGCATTGACCACGCCGTCACCGTTCAAGTCACCCGCCAACGTCGGGCGGACCAGGATCTGGGTGAGCGGGATGCCGGTACCATGACCGGAGTTGGAGTTCGGGCCGAGGATCTGACCGACGTTGTCAGGATTGTTGATATCCTGCAGGGCACCGTTGTAGTAGCCGACGCTCATGAAGTCGGCGTTGGCCTTGACGACGGAGCTGGTGACACCACCGCGGCCATCGTACGCAGCAGCATGGTAAGCCGCGTCGATGTAGCCATGAACCTTGGCGAACGGTGTGGCTGTGTTATCAACCGACAAGAAGTGGTTCTGGATATCGATTAGGCCATTGGAACCGATGTTGAGCGTCTTGACGAGGTTCGTCTGAACACCGCTGGTGGTATCGGCATTGGCGGTCGGGACGAGGTTCAGAGTACCGCCGGAATTGACGGTCACGTTTGATTGAACCAGCGAGTCAGCGGAGACGAGGGAAGTACCAGAGCCACCGACAACGAGGGAGCCGTTACCCGAGAGCGCGTGCATCGTCGCCAAGCCTGCGGACTGGTTGAATAGGCCGTTGTTGACTACATCCTGCGCATTGAGCGTGCCGCCGGTCTGGTTGAAGACGCCGCCGTTGTTGAGTTGAATTGTAGTCGCTGTAAGCGATCCGGCGGACAGATTAAGCGTGGCAACGCCGGTGCTTCCGATCGTCAGCGTGCCGGCGTTGGAACTCGCACCACTTAGGTTGAGCGTGCCACCGGTGAAATTGAGGCGATTCCAGTCCGGCAAAACGAGGCTTCCGACGGTGATAGTGCCGCCGCTAAGGTTGATTCCGGAATGATCCATACCTACGCCGCCGGGGGAGCTGTAAACCGTGATGGTGTTGGTGCTGGCATTGAACGTTCCACCGCTGACATTGAGCGTGCCTAGGCCGCCCGGGCCTGCAGACGAACCTCCGACAAAGACGTTACCTGACAGGGTCGCCAGACCGCCACTCAGGTTATACGAGCCTCTCGAGCCGTTGAAGAACGCCAAATCGAGAATGCCGGCCGAGTTGCCGCCACCGGCCTGGTTAAAAACGCCAATGCCGAAGCTCCCGATTTCCTCAGTTCCGGATGAAAGTACGCCGCCTGCGGCTAGGTTGTACGTGCCGCTACCTCCGACGGCATAACCCAGTATGAGAGACCCTGGGATGGTATTGATGCCGCCGCTCTGGTTGAATGTCCCGGTGCCGCCGTTCCCCACCCACAGGTACTCGCTGTTCAGCGACCCGCCACTCTGACTATAGGTGCCGGTCGAGCCGGGGTATTCACCGAAGTAGAGCGTAGAAGCTACCGAGTTGCTCCCGCCGGTCTGGTTGAAGACGCCGGTGCCGAAGTAGCCTATATATTCGTTGCCGCTGACAGTGAGGGCGGCGGAGTTGCTCAGGTTGTAGGTGCCTGTAGAGTTGACGTCGGAGCCCAGCATAAGGTAGCTGCCGCCGGTCACGCTGTTTGTCCCGCCGGTCTGGTTGAAGACGCCGGTGCTAGCGTAGCCGATATTTTCGTTGCCGCCGACGGTGAGGGCCGCGGAGTTGCTCAGGTTGTAGGTGCCGGTGGCGTGGCAGCCGAGAAAAAGGGAGAAGACGCCCGTCACACTGTGCGTCCCGCCGGTCTGGTTGAAGACGCCGGTGCCGTAGTCGCCGACATATTCGTTGCCGCTGACGATGAGGGAGGCGGAGTTGCTCAGGTTATAGGTGCCTGTAGAGTTGACGTCGTGGCCCAGAATAAGGTAGCTGCCGCCGATCACGCTGTTCGTCCCGCCGGTCTGGTTGAAGACGCCGGTGCCATAGTAGCCGACATATTCGGCACCGCTGACGATGAGGGCTGCGGAGTTGCTCAGGTTGTAGGTGCCGATCGAACTAAAAGCATACCCCAGGTAAAGCAAGCCGGTCGAGTTGCTCCCGCCGGTCTGGTTGAAGACCCCGGTGGCGTAGTAGCCGACATATTCGGCGCCGCTCTCGATGAGGGCTGTGGAGTTGCTCAGGTTGTAAGTGCCGATCGAACCAACGGCATACCCCACCAAAAGCAAGCCGGTCGAGTTGCTCCCGCCGGTCTGGTTGAAGACCCCGGTGCCGCGATACCCCACCTGCAGGCCGCCGCTACTCAGCGCTCCGCCGCTCTGATTGTAGGTGCCATTGGCCCCTGGACCGGTTCCGACAGCAAGTAACTCGGTGGCGTTGTTGATGCCACCGCTTTGATTGTACGTGCCGCCGCCGACTTCACCGACGTACTCGTAACTCGCCGACATCACACTGGTGGCAGCGCTTTGCTGGAGCGTGTTGCCCGAATTGATAATGAACTCGTTTAATCCAGGCGTGGAGTAAACGTAGTTCAGAAAAACCGTGTGATTGGCGACGCCGTTCGTGCCGGACTGTGAGAGGAAGGCACTGTTCCCCCCGCCCCCGCCGGGAACTTTGCGAACCGCCCCGGCGGTGATATCGAGCCAGGCAAATGCTTTATCGAAGGTACTGTCCCAGTTCAAGTACGAGTTGTTCCGGTAATAGAAGTCATCAGCGCGGGTAGCCAGTGGTGCCGACGCCGCGAAAAGGCAGCCAAGAATCCGCCTTTGGAACCTTGTTTTCGACGCGCGTTTACTACCCATGGGTCTGCGATGCGTCATCTTCGTTCCTTTGATACCCCTGAAATCAGGGGGTGGCACGACATAAAACCGCCTTCGATCGGCGAAACACAAAGGATGAATATAAAGGGTCGGAGTGAGAGATGTCCACTCAATTCCAGCGGCCGCGATGTTTATTGCGCCGCCGCCGAGCGAGCAATCCCATCGCCCCAAGCCCGATGAGGCTCAGCATTGTCGGTTCCGGCACGATCAGGCCAGCCACGCCACCGGACAACTGACGGCTACCCGAGTAGTTGAACGTCAGCGTCAAAGCATTGGCCAATGCGGCAGGATCCAAGTTCGGGGGCAAGATCATACCGAGATCCGTGCCATCCGGCAGGTAGCCGTTGACCGCGGTCAGGTTGATCCCGGTTGTACCCGTGACGGTCACACCGGACAGAGCCGTCGTAGCTGCTGTCGTCAGCTTGGTGGAATCCAGGCTAAAGCCAGCACTACTAGTAACCGCGATGTCGATCAAGCTGAGGGCACGAGTCGTCGTGTTGAACGTCTGCTTGCCGGCAAACCCGGTGAAGCCGTTGTACACGACCTGCACATCACCCGTGGTCGGATCGTACTTGAAGGCCAGCGTACCCGGTGCGGGATTCAGCACCGCCGTTGCCGGGCTGGCCGAGTGACCCGTGAGGCTCGTTGCGGCTTTGGTGCTGGCAGTCACGGCTCCGTACTGGCCGTTGTTGAAGTTACCGGCCGTGTTAAAAATCGCAACGTCTTTTGCATCGACAACACCATCGCCGTTCAGGTCACCTGCCTGCCAGCCTAGCGTAGTAGGTTGATTGAATAGGCCAAAGCTGTTGAATAGATTCACGTCGTAGGCATTGACGACGCCGTCGCCGTTCAAGTCACCGGTGAGAGTCGGACGAACAAGGATTTGTGTGAGAGGGATGCCCGTGCCGGCTCCAGAATTGGAATTCGGCCCGAGGATCTGACCGACATTGTCCGGGTTTGCGGGATTCTGAAGGGCACCGTCGTAATACCCAACACCGATTACCAGATCGTTGGCGTAAGAGACCTTGGCGACTGAACTGGTGATACCTCCACGGCCGTTGTAGTCTCCGGCACCGAAGGGGGCATTGGGATTGGTAGCGCCTTTGAGATTGTAGGTTGCATCAACGTATTGTTTGATCTTTGAGAAAGGGGTCACGGAACTGGTCACAAGTAAATAATTGCTACCCAAATCCAACACGGTACTGGAAGCGATGGAAAGAGTGCCCACGGAGCTTGTACTGTGCGCATCATTGCCGGGTAGGCTAACACCACCATTGTTCAGAACTGTCAAGCTGGGAATGTTAAATGAAGTAGCCGTCAGAATAGCCCCAGTCGCCCCACCGCCGATCGTAATACCGCTCGGTCCGGATAGCGTTCCCAACACCGCATTGCCGGTCACGACATTGAAAGTTCCACTATTCGAAACATCACCGGCGACAAGACTCCCACCGTTCACGGCGAATGTTGAACCCACACCGATGGCAAGCGTGCCGGTCACGCCCAGTGATTTGTTCGGCGGAAGGCTAAGTGAAGGACCGAATGTTCCGCCGGCACCGATGAGCAGCCCCGAAGGCCCGGTCATTTGAAGCGTACCGCCATTCCATTGGAACGCTGCGGCATTCCCCGTGAAATCAATCGATCCTGCGGAGATCGTGCCACTTGAAAGGGTCGTTACGCTACCGGGTGTATTCCAGATTTTGAGAACTCCGGGAGTGTTTAGCGATCCCCCGTTGACGGTTAACGTTCCCGCGCCGCCGCTGCCACCGGAGTTGCCTCCGACGAACACATCGGCTGCGCTGAGTGTTCCGCCGGTGAGATTCACAGCGCCGTGGCTGCCGGCAAAAGCTCCGATCGAAAGCCCGTTGGAAATCGTGTGTGTTCCACCGCTCTGGTTAAGTGTCCCATTTCCAAAGTTGCCGATCAATTCTTCTCCCATGACGAGCAAGGCCCCATTCGTCATGGAGTAAATATTCGCGGCCGGGCTGATGAACCCGACGTATAGCGCGTTGCTGATTGTGTGCGTGCCGCCGGTTTGATCAAAACGGCCCGCACCTGCGGTGCCAATTGATTCGCCAGTACCTGTTATGGTGAGCGACCCGCCGGAAAGTGTATAACTTCCCGTTCCGCTGCCCAGTGCAATTTGCAGCGCGCCGCCAATCGTCTGGCTGCCACCACTTTGTACAAACGTTCCGTTTCCCTTACTCGCAACGACTTCATCACCGACAATGTTCAAAGTTCCATTGCTTAAGTTGACGCGACCGTTCGCACCGGCGTATTGACCGAGGTAGAGAATGCCGCCAATGGTATGCGTTCCACCGTTCTGAACGATTGCGCCCGTGCCATTCAGCCCAAGGATCTCATCGGAGTTGATGAACAGTTGATTGGTGGATTGCGAGAGCGTTGCGGAATTCCCCCCGGTTGCATCGAGCGTAAGGCTGGTGAGATTCGTGGCCGAGATATCCAACTGCACCGTCACCGATCCGGGTGCAGGCAAAATCGTTACAGAATCACCGGCGGCGGGCAGATGATTGAGCGACCATTTGGAGGCGTCGCTCCAGAATCCGCTTCCGCCGGTATAGGTTGCCGTCCCATTCGCGGCGAAAATCTCGGCGGTATATCCCAATAGCGGCGCGACCATCGAAAGCGCGATCCTTGTGCGCGAACCCGGAAAGGAGGCCGTCAATTTTGAGGCGGAAGCTTCAGCCGCTCGCGCGATTTTTGCGCGAGCAGGCTTGGATACGACGTTAAATGCCACGTAACCCTCACTCTGCCCATAAGAGGCGATAACCCCCCGCAATCATTTGGTCAGCCCTGCAAATACAACAACTTGGAACCAAGCATGCCCGTTCCGAGTACTAGGATAATACTTAAAAGACGTTATGAAAAGGTTTTTCTTTGGCAAAAAAACGTTTTTTCAGGAGCTTCGGTTAGTTTAACGCGTTTGAATGTAGTCTGCGTCACCGCGGTACCCAAAAGGTTGCTCCGCCTTTCAGATCCACCTCGTTTCGCTGCATCAGATCCGTTAACTCGTGCTGAACGATCAAATTGCAAGGATTCTCGGGCCTATTGTTATAGACCTTGTTCGCGTTTGAAACACCCCATACAGTTGTTACCGATCAACATGGCGCATTGATAAACGGATTGCCACGCGAGATGAAAGAGCGACGATGTTAGATTCACCCCGTGGCCAACCCAGACTACCCAGGATGACATTTCATCTTGAATCTCTCGAACGCAGGCAACTTTTAAGTTGGGGCGCGATCCCACAGCTGATTCATCAAGACATCGCTGCGCAACTCTATCCGCAGGTTAACGGGCAGGGCGAAGTGGTCGTCGATATCGATTCCGGGGTTGATTTCAGCCATCCGTCGTTGGTCGGGCAATTCTGGACCAATCCGGGTGAGATTCCAGCGAACCGTATTGATGATGACCACAACGGTTTCGTGGATGACACACAGGGATGGGATTTCTTTCGGGGGAACAACAACCCGATCGATGAAGTGGGGCATGGCACGCAAACCAGTGGCATCATGGCCGCGTTGCCGTGGACCTATGCCGGTGACGGCAACGATTATCAGGGCATCGCACTGGGCGTAAAGGTGTTGCCTTTGAAAGTCTCCGTGCCGGTAAACAGTTCGCCGGAATTCGATCGACGTGTTGGGCAGGCGCTTAACTACACGCTTTGGCTCGTTCAACATCATCCGGAATATCACATCGTCGCGGTGAACCTTTCGGTGGGCGCATTTTCACAGGCATCGTTTCAGCAATATGAGCAAAAAGCGGTTGATGCGTTGCACGATGCGGGCATTTTCGTGGCGGCGTCGGCGGGGAATACAGGGGACATTCAAAATGTGATTTATCCTGCCGCCGACCCGAAAGTATTTGCGATTGGTGGTGTGAACCCGGACGGTGTTCTCACCACTTTCACCAATCGAGGGCCGCAGATCGCCTTACTTGCTCCCGGGAATGTCGTGCCCATCCTGCAGGCGGGTGGCACGTATGTGACCGGCGGGGATGGAACGAGCTATGCCGCGCCGTTTGTCACGGGGGCCGCGGCATTGATCAAACAAGTCAACCCGGATTTGTCGCCGGATCAGATTATGTCCGTGCTGCAGCGAAGTGGCGTCGATACCTTTGATCCCGCGAGTAACCGCACGTACAAGCGATTGGATTTGGCGGCGGCAATCGGATTGGCCCAGCAGGAATTTAATGCGCCGAAGCCTTTCACCGGAAAGGCCGCGTCGATTCCGGGAACGATTCAGGCCGAGAATTTCGACAAAGGTGCCGAAGGATTCGCCTATCACGATACTGAACCAACGAACCTTGGCGGCAAGTATCGCAATACCGGAGTCGACGTCGAAAAATGTGGCGAAGGGGGTTTCGACGTCACTCGGACGCAAGCTGGTGAGTGGATGTACTACACAGTCAACGTGACGAAGTCGGGCATCTACGACATCGGCGCGCGGGTGGCCTCGAAATATGTCGGCGGGGTATACCACATCGAAGTGGATGGCGGTGATGTCACCGGTGCGCAGGTCGTGCCACGCACCGGTTCATGGCAGAAATACAAAACCGTTACCAGTCGCGGCATCGCACTGAGCGCGGGAATTCACGTGCTGCGGCTTGCGATGGATGCGAATGGAGCGACGGGAATGGTCGGTAATTTCAACTCATTGGTTTTCTCAAAGTCTCGTTTGAAATCGCCGCGAATGACGGCAAGCGTCGCCGCCATCACCCCTCCTCTGACCGTTCCGTTTGCGGCAGCGAAACTCTCGGTGCGCCACTCGTTAAAGTCGATGTAGGCGGATCGACTACAACAGACGATCCCCTTGGCCTCGGGGGACCAATGTCAAAATCTTCTCGACGATTTGCTCGACGGAAATTCCTTCCGCTTCTGCATTAAAATTCAGCACAAGCCGATGGCGTAAGACGGATGGGGCAACGGCTTCGATATCCTCGATCGTGACATAAAGGCGCCCGCGCGTCAGAGCGCGAGCCTTGCCGGCCAGGATGAGAAACTGCCCGGCGCGCGGGCCTGCCCCCCAGCTCAACCAATGCCGAACGAAATCACTCGCGCCAGGTTCGTTTGGCCGCGTCATCCGGGTGATCTCCAGGGCAAACTGAAACACCGGATCCCCCACCGGCACGCGACGAACGATCTCCTGCAGGCTGACGATCTGTGCGGCGGTGAGAATGCGATCGATCGGCGGCAATGCCGCGCCCGTCGTGCGCTTCAGCACTTCAAGTTCTTCCTCACGGCTGGGGTAATGCACGGTGACCATGAACATGAATCGATCGAGCTGCGCTTCGGGCAACGGATAGGTCCCCTCCTGCTCGATTGGATTTTGCGTCGCCAGAACAAAAAAGGGGTCGGGCAGATCGTAGGTTTTGTTGCCGGCCGTCACCTGTCGTTCCATCATTGCCTGCAACAGCGCGGCTTGCGTCTTCGGAGGTGTTCGATTGATTTCATCGGCCAACAGAAGATTGGTGAATGTCGGCCCTTTGAGAAACTCGAATCGCCGCCGACCGTTCTCCGGGTCTTCCTGCAAGATGTCTGTACCGGTGATGTCACTGGGCATCAGGTCGGGAGTGAACTGAATTCGATGAAATGTCAGATCGAGCGCGCGGCCGAGAGTGGAGATCAATAGCGTTTTCGCCAAACCCGGAACGCCTTGCATCAAACAGTGGCCGCGCGCGAAGAGCGCGATCAACAGTTCTTCAATGACTTGCGTCTGACCGACGATGACTTTGCCGAGTTCAGCCTGCAAACGCTGATAGGAGTCGGCGAGGAACTGTGCGGAGGCGAGGTCGGCATTGGAGGGATCATCCATGAGAATACCGGAGAGGTTGGAAAACTCGAAATCTGAAAAAAGCGTGTAGGGTGGGTGTACTCACCCTCATCTTGACCCACATCTCGTTTGACCCGCCGTTATAGTACAGAAAATGCGGGTGACGGTTTCCAGTCGACCGCCTTGCCAGCACTGAAAACGCGACTCGAAGAAGATGTGGGTAAAGATGAGGGTGTACTCACCCACCCTCCGTGTCACTCGGCAAATCGGCGGGTGAGTACACCCCCACCCTACAAAACTACAAAAATTCGTTCGGATTTTGAATTTCGTTTTCAAGCCTTACGGTTTCTGAAGCGCGATGGACGTGATCCGAAAATGTTCCGCCTTGTCGGCCCCGTCCCAGGCACGGCTTCGGAAACGAATTCCCACATAGCGCGGTTTGTCTCCCGAAAGAAGATGCGGCCCGGCGTAGAGACGTTGGCCGGCCGACTCGACGATGATCGTATCTCGATTCAAAATCAACTTGGTCGAGAAATCCCGAACGACAGGGGTCTTCTCGCCCTGCGGAACGGAATGACCATCCGCCAGGAAAACCCGTGCGTCACCGGCTTTGAACTGCCAGACCACCTCGTGCCCGCCCGCGGCATTTTCGTTGTTGATCGGAACATCACTCACAAAAATTTCCGCGATTTCATTTTCGGTCGGCTTATTGAGACGAGCTGAAACATCCACTTCCAGAGGTCGATCCGCCGGAATGCTGGCAGTGGTCACCAGTCCCCCGGATTTGTAGCCGGCATCTTTCGTGGCTGCGAGATTCACAGGACGCAATTCGTTGTTTTCGGTCGTTACCCGAAGTTCACCGAAAGTCGTCCATCCCTCAGGAGGCATCAACGCCACACCGCCTGGCCCGGTGAAGTTGGCGGATAAAAATTTCGTACCGAAGATGCGGGTGCTCAGATCCTCAATCGCCTGCTGCTGAGGATTGCTGCCCTTAAAAAGCAAAACACCAATCGTGCAGACGACTGCCAGGATGACTCCGGCGGCAATCAGCGCGATCAGATTCGCCGTCGGCACCCCGTTCGCATTGCTACCTTGTTCTTCGATACCCGCGAGCACTTTGCGCGTGAATCCCGCACCCGCGCGCACTCCGCGGTAGGCCTTCCCGGATTCCAGCCTCTCGCGCGCGGCATACAGCAGTGTGTAATCGTCGATATTCTGATTCGAAGCCCGAAGCAACTTCACTGCCTCGTGCCATTCCGGGCTGCCCGGCCCACTGCGCAACGCATCGGTCAACAACGTCATGAACTGCTCGGATTGAAGATCGATTGTTTCAGCCATGGTCGTTGTTTGTCAGTAGTCAGTGGTCCGTTTTGTAGGGTGGGTGTACTCACCCACCATCCGTGTCACTCGGCAAACCGGTGGGTGAGTACACCCACCCTACAAAACTCCAAAACGGACAAAATCACAATTCTTCGTCCTTGGCAGGCTCCAATTGCCCGTTCCGCTCGATGGCACCGCCACCAATCATACCGGCGAGTTTCTTCAATCCATGGAACATCCGCGATCGAAGCGTAACCGCCTTCGTGCCGGTAATTTCTTCCATCTGGGCGTACGATAAATCCTGAAAGACGCCGAGTACAATCACTTCTTTCTGATCGGTCGGCAAACCATCGAGCGCCTTGAGGACGCGGGCAATTTCTTCCTGCTTCTCCACATCATCCGTGGCTCGAGTCGCTACCTGATACGGGTCACCGCTGAGATCAATGCCTTCCAGATTGAGTTCGGTGATGTTTCGTACCGGGCTGCGTTTTCGGCGACGCGAGCTGTTGATCGCCAGGTTTCGCGTGATCGTAAACAGCCAGGTCGAAAACTTCTGCGGATAGCGATAAGTGGGCGCAAATCGAAATGCCCGGAAAAAGACCTCCTGCCCGATGCTCTCAACATCTTCGAGATTGCCCAGCATCCGATAGAGATACGAAAGCACCGAAGAACTGTACCGCTCGTAAAGGATTGAAAAAGCAGCTTTGTCACCCAGTTGGGTTCGCCGCATGAGATCTTCATCGGACGCTTTGCCGAGCACCACCGGCTGGAGCTCGGTGGGTTCTTCACTCACGGGTTTGGCTCCTTTGACAACAGGCTTCGCAGCCGGCTTGGGAGGCGTGTTCTTTTCAGCGCGTCGCTGCATCTGCCATCCGGACAAAAGGCCATCAAACTCAAAGCAAGAGCCGGTCATGACTCGAGCGCGTGATCGACAATCGTATCGGGCGAGGCGGTGGCGCGTCAATCGATCGCACGGATCCACCGAACAGTTCAGAGGGGTTGCGGCGAAATTATATTCGCTTTGTTCTCAATATAGGGCATCGGCGGGAAAGAATTTTTCGATAAACCTGATCGATTCTCAGATTCATCCCATGCAAGAATATCACAACGTTCGAGAAAAACATCGATTTCCAACCCATGGAACGATTTCAACGTTGCATTTCGGGCGATGTACTATAATTTTGTAAACGCATACAGGTCCGCTGAAAGGTCGATAACGTTCATGATGTCCCGGCTGCTCGCAATCGTTGCCACACTGATGCTGCTGGGAGGAGCCGCGGTGGGGATTCTTGCCCTTCGGCCCCTGCCTTCTGACGAGCACGCCGCGCCCGTTCGTGCCGTCGCCCATCTCCACGATGCCATTTCAGACGACCCTTCCCTTGCCCCGATTTATGATATCCCCCGACTCGAAAAGATTTCGATTGACGGCTCCCCCACCGACTGGGGCACGCACGGCCTGCATATCAATTTACTAGCCAACACTTCCAACAAAGTACAACCGAAGCGTGATATCGACGCGACTTTACGGCTGGGGTGGAATGACCGTGGACTGCTTGCGTTGGTTACCGTGATTGACGATATCGATCTGGAAGACGCAAACCCCGCTGCGGGAGATTCTGTCGAGATGTTTCTGTCGCCGCATGTCGGATCTTCAGATGTTGTCCGCGTGGCGATTTCCCCCGGGATCGACGCGAAACAATCCCGATTGCGAACACGGGTTTTCGATCTGCGAACCGATCCACTCCTGAAGAAAACCGCCGCTCGTGTTTCCGCTGCAAGGACGAAGTCCGACAGCGGGTACATTCTTGAAGCGTTGATTCCATGGGCCGATCTTGGCATCAAGCCTCAAATCGGGCAGGAAGTCGGATTCCAACTTCAGATCAACGATGTGGATGCCTTTCAACAGGGTTCACACATGGTCTGGTTTCCCAGCATTTCAACCGCAAAAGACCCTTCAAAAATGCAGCGACTCCGTTTGACAACTGGCCCCAGCCCGGCGGTTCAGTTGGCTGCCTATGGCGATTATCCGCGCTTCCATCGAACACGCGTAAACGTCGTGGCGGATTCATCCTTCTCCGGCAAGACCGTCGAAATCGCCCGTCGTGATCTCCCCAACCAACCGGCTGAGCCGCATATCCTGGCAACCGGGAAACTCGAACCCAATTTTATTCGCTCCGAATTTGCGTCCGTCAATCTTTCAATGCCAATGCCGGCGCGCGGCGTCGGTTACGGCACTCTGGACCTGTTGATCGATGGCAAGCGGATGGGAATCGTCGATCTTCCTGACCCGGGTGATGCCGCACGTTGGGTCATGCCTTACGAGGAATTCGTCTTTAAGCCTTGCATCTTCAGCACCCGCGCTTTCCCGGAAGGCGATTTCACAGACCCTTCGTATGCCGAGGATCTGGTCGGCTCCTACGAAACGAAAATTACGTTTTACGACGCGAACTACAACGTCGTAACCACTGCCGAAAAACCGGGTCGATACGGAGCCGTGGTGGAAGTTCACACGGACGAAGGCCACACGTTCAAAAAATTCCGCACGCTTTTCCGCGAATCGCAGGATTTTAGTTGGCGCAATACGGAAATCCCGTTTACCGTGCAATTGCCGAAGGAAATGGGCATCAGCTCTGATGCGATGAAAGTGCAACAGCAGAGCGTCAGCACGTATTTCAAAGAACTGTTGAAGGATGAGGGAATCAATCGCGACGCGGACACCGCCGTTCTGCTGGCGGGACTCTATGAGACCAAAAATGGCGACAAATCATTATTGAGCCACAGTCCTGCCGCAATGGATCGCGCCTGGTGGGCGGCCCTGAAACGGAAGATCGGTGAACCGGTGATCACCCATCTGACCTATCTGCCTCCAACCTACGAGAACGATCCGCATCAGCATTGGCCGGTCGTATTATTCCTTCACGGCAAAGGTGAGCGCGGCGACAACATCAGCCAAATTAAGGAAGCCGCCCTACCCTCTCGTCTGGAATATGATCATGGTTTCCGCGCTCAATTCCCCGCGATCGTGGTCGCCCCGCAATGCGCGGCCGGTGAGTGGTGGTCCAACCACGAGTTGGCCGCGCTGCTGGATGAAGTGCAGGCGAAGTATCGAGTCGATCCTGACCGCGTTTACGTTACCGGCATGAGTATGGGCGGATACGGAACCTGGGCATTGGCTACGGAATTCCCGGATCGCTTTGCCGCCATCGCCCCCGTCTGCGGTGGAGGCGATGTGGCCGAGGCAGACCGAATTGCCCATCTCCCGATCTGGGCTTTTCACGGCAACAAAGACAACGTCGTTCCCTTTAGCGAATCGCAAAAGATGGTCGACGAGTTGCATCGAATCGGTGGCAATACCCGCTTCACCGCCTACCCCGAGTGCGGCCATGATGCCTGGACCGCCGCCTACTCCGATCCAGAACTGTACACCTGGTTATTCTCCCACACCCGCAAAAATTCCACCGCGAACCGAGCCCCATTGATGGCCGCCGCCGCTCACCCTACAACAATGCCGACCGCCACCTCTCGCTAATTTTACACGTCGCCATTCTTCCAATTAGCGCGGTTTGGCCTCAGTCAACCCTGAAAAACCAGTTACATCTGCGTCGAGTGCCACAGGTCGGCGTACTCGCAGACCTGTGTCTGCCGGACACACAACCAGCACAGGTCTCGGAGTACCGCGACCCGTGGCACCCGAGGTCGTACACCGAGGTGA
Organism: Tepidisphaerales bacterium; assembly: GCA_038230975.1. Taxonomy (GTDB): domain Bacteria; phylum Planctomycetota; class Phycisphaerae; order Tepidisphaerales; family Tepidisphaeraceae; genus JANXVV01. The sequence goes on along the minus strand of JBBRMF010000097.1, from coordinate 3,205 downwards.
AAACCGCTCTTGCCCGGCGTAAACACCGGGCTATATGGAAATCGTGGAACCCTTCAACGATCAAAACTATTTCGGCCCTCGACCCGGCTCGCCTTCACCGGGACCGTTCGGTCGCGGTCCTATGTATTCCTCACGCGTAAGGCGGCCCTCTCCATTCTTATCAAGCGATTTCAGCACCTTCACCGCGTTGGCGATTTCATCCGCATCAATCACGCCGTCACCGTTCACATCCAGCGCCCGGATAATCAACGGCAGCGGTGGCCGAAATCCTTCTCCTCCGGGAGGCCCGCCGGGTCCGCCCGCTCCACCTTGCCCACCGCGCGGCCCGTGCGTGCTGAAGCTGGCATCCGGCGTTCCGCGATACATCCGCGGAACGAACGGAAAAGTTTCCGTCAATACATAATGATAGATACCCGCCGGGTATTCCGGAGTTGGACTGACCCGCCCGTTGCATTCATCCAGATCACCGCTGCCTGCGACATATTCGTAGTCCGCCACGAACGTACCATCATACGCCCCACCGGGACCGCTCGGCCGTGTTCCCTTTTTCACCTCGTAACTCGACTTAAGCGATTTCAGCGGGCTGTTTGCATCCTTTGGATCCGCATGCCCCAAGGGCCCGTACATCGGAAATCCATCGGCGGCCCAACCCACCAACGCCATCTTTTCTTTTCCATCTGTCAGCGAATAAATCAAAGCCGTCGGGATTCCATGATAGTGATAGGCTCCGTTTGGCTGCACGTGAGCATGACTGTATTCCACCCCCAGCATCCCGTTTCCCGCCAGCGGTTCATACTGCCAGCCCGAACTGCGATCGCGATTCCACCATTCCGCCGCACCTGGATCAAATACAACTCCGTTCACGGCGACACCAAATGGCTGCATCCGAAGCGGCGTCGTCTGGGCCGCAGGTTTCGGATCGGCCGGCATGCGGAACTCATATTGCTGCGCGCCAATCGTGTTCGGATTCCCCCGATTCGGAAACTGCCCGGTGACATGATTTGGAATTCCGTTCGATCGAATGATTCGCACCGATGATTCGATTTTGATCGTCACCTCGTTCGGAAACGCCGGTTTAACTCCACCCGGATCCGCTTCTCCGGCGAGCAATGGCTGAGCGACAATAACCCACACGGCGAATGAAACAGCTAACCGATTTCGCATGGCTTCTCCTTGGTTGATTAACCCATAACACTAGCGAGTCGAACCTGAAGACAAAATGAAGCTGTATTTCGTAGCATGGGCAACCTGCCCATGGGTTGCGGTACTCCGCAACTTTGTCTCCCTTGTCCCCCGCCTACCGTTGCCGTAAATTCGTGATTTTCCAGGAGTCTCCATGGCCAGGCAATGGCGTTGTGCAGTCGTCGGTACGGGTGTCGTTGGGGAGTGGCATGTGAAGACCATCCCCGCATTGCCCAACGCGCAATTGGTCGCGGTCTGCGATGCCGACCCCACCAAAACCGCAGCGGCTCTTGAAAAGAACAAACTCACCACGATCCGGCAATACACCGACCTCCACGAGATGCTCAACAAAGAGCAGATCGATATCGTGCACGTCTGCACGCCAAGCGGCGCGCATTTCGATCCGTGCGTCACGGCGATGGAAGCCGGCAAGAATGTCATCTGTGAAAAGCCGCTCGAGATTCAACTGGACCGCATCGATCGACTGGTCGAAGTCGCCCACCAGCACGGCGTACGCATCGCGGGCATTTTTCAGAATCGCTGGAACGAGGCGAACCGCGCCCTGAAAGCCGCCGCCGATGAAGGCCGGTATGGCCGCATCGCCTGGGCTGGATCATTCACACCGTGGTATCGCCCCGACAAATATTACGACGATGGCGGTTGGCGCGGCACCTGGAAACTCGATGGCGGTGGCGCGATCATGAACCAATCCGTCCACTCGATCGACCTGCTGCAATGGATCGTCGGCCCGGTAAAAACCGTCAGCGCCTATGGCTCAAGTCGCATCCACGCCAAGATCGAAGTCGAAGACACGATGACCTGCTCACTGCAATTTGAAAACGGTGCCTTCGGCACGATCGTCGGCACGACCGCGATGTTCCCCGGCCAACCCGCCCGCATCGAAATCGGCGGTGAGAATGGCACAGGCGTTTCCGAGAACGGCCTGAAGATCTTCAAATTCCGCGACGAACGCGAATCGGACGCCGACCTCCGCACCCGCCTCTCCCCGCCCCCGTCCGATGGCGTCACCGCCAAAATCAAACCCGAACTCGGCGAAGAAAAGTACAACCGGCTCTTCCCAAAAACCGGCAAAGGCAGCGGTGGCGGCACGAGCAATACGGATGTCGCGTTGGATCTGCATGGCCGCAATATGCAGGCGATTCTCGCCGCCTGGGACGAAGGCCGCGACGCCGAAACCGCCGGCTCCGAAGCCCGCAAAGCGGTTGCGATTATTTTGGCGATGTATGAATCAGCGCGGAAAAATGGCGCGGCAGTGGATGTGAAATAAATCGTTGCTCTTGCTTCTACGACCCTGAGAAAATCGCTTGAAATCTCGACTGTGAATAGAACAAAATGGCACAAAATGGAACAAAAAACGGGTAGGGTAAAAAGCCAGAGAATCGCTATTTTTAAGGAGTTGAGGAGGAAATGTCCCAGTCGCATTTCGCGAACAGCCTTCTGACGGAGCGTGATTGGCAATGTGGTCGGGCGCATCGCAGTTTGGGTACGGAAAAATTGCAGGACGTTCGCGTAGTGACAACCACCAAGTGCGAGGACTTCCTATGACAAACGTTGCCTGCGCTGAAGTTACTATTCGCGCCGCCTCATTTTGATCGAGAAGGCGACAAACTCCGCCAGTCGAAAATTGTTGATTTATTGCTTCGTTTAATTCCTGCCAGATAAGATCGACGTTGGGCATTTTCCCATCCTCATTTACATGGAGGTCGAGTCCTGTAGGGTCCGCAGTACCCTGCGGACCGTTCAGCGGCCGAAACGAATCGGTCCGCAGGGTACTGCGGACCCTACCTGCTAATCCGGGACCCTGAGCCTGTCAATATTGGACCTGTCCCGTTTTCTGGTTCCGATGGAAATCCCCGGCCACGGCACCTTCGCCATCTACCTTCAGGGCGGCATCGACCACGGCTTCTGGCAAAGGTAGTCGCCTGCCAGTATGTGAAGCGGTAGGCCGAACCAGGCGCTGCAGCAGACGGCGGGGCATGATTCGTTTCTGCGACCCATAGCT